>CAYZNX010000204.1:0-2597 GCA_964479825.1 uncultured Planctomycetia bacterium
GCACTGCCACGTCCTACAACCGACTGTTTTATCCTCTTAGGTGCATATTCTGTGATAGGGACACCGCTACTCACGGCAGTTAATATTGCTACCCCGCGCGCCTCGCCGAGTTTTATTGCAATCTTTGTATTGTTGCAGAATATTACATTTTCCAGGGCAACTATCTCTGGATGTGTTTCTTGGATTATATTTTTTAATACAGAATAGATCTTATTAAATCTTTTATCAATCTTATCTCTACTTGTATTTGAAATACAACCTGCAGAGATTAATCTAATGTTGTTTCCACTATCTTCTATTACTCCATATCCAGTATTTAACGATCCCGGGTCTATCCCTAGTACTCGCATGTTATTTGGAAGCTACCTGTTGAATTATCTCATCAGGTATATCAAAATTGGCATACACATGCTGTATGTCGTCATGTTCCTCTAGAGACTCAACCAATTCAAGTATCTTCCTTGCAGCATCCTCATCGGTTATCTTGATTGTTGTTGTTGGCAGGGATGTGATCTCTGCCAGATTTATCTTGATATTATTCTTTTTGATCGCCTCTTTTACTGTCTCAAAATTTTCCGGTGCAGTGGTTATCTCATATGAATCAGCCTCTGCCTTGAAGTCCTCAGCCCCAGCCTCAATTACCATATTGAAGAGCTTATCCTCGCTAGCGGCTCTTTTATCAATGGTTATAAGTCCCTTGCGCTGGAACTGCCAGCTCACAGAACCTGCGCCGCTCAGGTTACCGCCTTTCTTGGTAAAAATATTTCTTATCTCTGCGCTTGTGCGGTTTTTATTATCGCTTAGCGCTTCTACCATGATTGCGATACCTCCATGGGCATACCCTTCATAGGTTATCTCTTCATATACTACTCCTGGCAATTCCCCTGTGCCGCGTTTTATAGCCATGTCGATATTATCCTTAGGCATATTTGCCTCTTTTGCAGTGCCTATTACAACCCGTAATCTTGCATTTGTATCCGGATTACTGCCGCCGTGCTTTGCGGCTACTGTTATTTCACGGATAAGTTTACTAAAAAGCTTGCCCCTTTTTGCATCAGCCGCTCCCTTTTTATGTTTTATACTTGCCCATTTTGAATGTCCGCTCATGTTTTTAATACCTCCTGCATGTTATATTTTCCGGCTTTTGCCTTTGCGGCAAATTTTGCCGCTTTTATTGCACCACTGGCAAAGGTAGTTCTGCTCAATGCCCTATGCGTGAGCTCCAGAACCTCGCCAGGTCCTGCCCAGATAACTGTGTGTTCGCCGACGATATCCCCAGCCCTTATGGCGTGGATATCAATCTGCCCTAATGGTCTGACAGCGCAAATCCCTTCAGCCAGTCTCTTTGCAGTACCGCTGGGTGCATCCTTCTTATTCCTATGATGCGATTCTATTATATCTATATCATAATTAGGCAGGCGTTTGCTGATTTCACTCGCCACATCAAACATGAGATTTACACCAGGACTCATATTGGGCGACATAACACAGGGTATTTCACCTGTCAGCTTATCCATTGCCTCGGTCTGTTCCTTCGTGAAGCCAGTAGTCCCTATAACAACCGCCTTTTTATGCCTATGGGCAATTTTTAGATGTTCAAGTGTTGCCTCTGGTGTACTAAAGTCTATAAGTACATCGGCCTTATCTATAATTGATTCAAGGTCTGGTGGATAATTTGGATCACCGGGTTTTTCAATCCCCGCTACAAGCTTTAATTCAGGGTCCTTCTTGGCAAGTTCGGCTATTAGCGACCCCATCCTTCCAGATATGCCGGATATAATTATATTTATCATTTCAACAACCCGTATTCCTCTAATGCCTTTCGCAGTTTCTGCCTGTTTTCTTCTTTTATCGGTACTAACGGCAGTCTTATTTCCTCATCAATCATCCCCATCATCGCCATAGCGGCCTTTACCGGCGCTGGATTTGTCTCTATAAATAGGATCTTAAATAATGGTAATAATTTATAATGCAGGCGCCTTGCCCTTTGGATATCTCCTTTTTCAAAGGAGCTTATCAATTCACTAACATCCCTTGGTACTATATTTGAGGCTACACTGATTACACCTTTGCCGCCTATACTTAATATAGGGAGCGTCAGCGAATCATCCCCGGATAAAACTATAATATTGCATAGTGATATAATCCTGGAGATCTGATCCAGATTGCCGCTTGCCTCTTTAACCGCAATAATATTTTTATGCTCGGATAATTTTGCTATCGTCTCTGGTTCTATATTAACCCCTGTCCTAGTAGGTATATTATAGATGACAAGTGGGATATTAACGGTCTCAGCCACCTTTAGAAAATGTGCAATTAACCCACTCTGGGTAGGTCTATTATAATAGGGTGCAATCAAAAGGCATGCATCTGCACCTCTTTCCTTTGCATGGCTTGTGAGCATTATTGTTTCCTCAGTGGAATTTGAACCAGTGCCTGCGATTACAGGGATTCTGCCTCTGGTATGTTTTATGGTTACATCTATTACCCTATTATGCTCTTCATAACTTAGGGTTGCACTTTCACCTGTAGTGCCGCAGGGCACAAGTGCCTGGGTGCCGTTTTCTATCTGAAAATCTATTACCTCCTTTAATCTA
>CAYZNX010000205.1:0-2567 GCA_964479825.1 uncultured Planctomycetia bacterium
TGGTCAGCGTAGATATAAAAGCAGGAAGATTCATGTTAAAGGCGCAGGGTTCGCACAAAATCTTTTCAGGATATAGCATTGTTTACGAAGAGGATGGCGAGAAAGAAGAAACCGATAAAATCCTTCCACCTTTGGAGGTCAATGAAAGACTCCTGCTTGTAAGATTGAATCCGAGCCAGCATTTTACAAAGCCGCCTGCCAGATTTTCCGATGCCTCCTTGGTAAAGGCGATGGAGGAATATGGGATAGGGAGGCCGAGCACATACGCCCCTACAATCCAGACCATAGTTGCGCGGAATTATGTGAAAAGAAAAGAGGGTTATTTTTATCCTTCAGAGTTAGGCATGGTGGTAACCGATCTTTTGATGAAGAGTTTTTCAAAGATCCTGGATTTAAAATTTACAGCAGAGATGGAGGATGAGCTGGACAGGATAGAGGAAGGGGAAGAGAAGAGGATAGATGTCTTAAAAAGATTCTATGGGCCGTTTGAGAAGGATGTCCAGCATGCAAAGGTGAATATGCGGAAGGTCAAGGGCGAGACAGTAGCGACCTCTGAAACTTGCGATAAATGCGGTAAGATAATGGTTATTAAGTGGGGGAGGTTAGGTAGATTTTTAAGTTGTTCTGACTTTCCTAACTGCAGGTTTGCAAAGCCCATACCGACAGGCGTTGGATGCCCGGAACCAGGATGCGGTGGCATGTTGATTGAGAGGCGTTCTAAAAGAGGCCGTCATTTCTACGGTTGCTCGAATTATCCTAAATGCAGACATATCTCACGCAGATTGCCTTCAAAAGACTAGAATAGAATGAGAGAAGATGTTAGAACGGTATATTCAGAAGTTTATAACCTACCTTGAGATTGAAAAAAACGCTTCACATTATACCATTACAAATTACAAGATAGACTTAAAGGATTTTAATAATTCACTTAAAGAGAAGCTGCTTGAGAATATTACGCATGTTGATGTGAGGCTGTTTTTAGCACGCCTAAAAGAAAGGGATTTTTCAAAGCGGACAATTGCGAGAAAGATGGCGTGTCTCAGGAGTTTTTTCAGGTTTCTTTGCAGGGAGGGATATATAAAGACCAGCCCTGCCACGGGGCTGCAGACGCCAAAGATGGAAAAACGTTTGCCTCTTTTCCTGGATCAGGGCCAGGTCGTAAGACTTATTGAGTCGCCGGACCTTTCCGACGTTTATGGACTCAGGGACAGGGCGATTTTGGAGACGCTCTATTCCAGCGGCCTCAGGGTTAGCGAGCTCGTAGGGCTTAATAAGGAGAATGTTGATTTTATTGGCGGCGTTTTAAAGGTTTACGGCAAGGGGAAGAAAGAGCGGCTTGCCCCTGTCGGAGACAGGGCATTGAGGGCTATAAGGAATTATCTTGAAAAATTAGGCACGTCGCAGATTAAAGACAAAAGGGCAGTCTTTATTAATAAGAGCGGAAGGCGGGTGAGCGACAGGGCTGTCAGGAGGGTAGTTGAAAAATATATACGTAAAACCAGCTTGAACGAAAAGATATCCCCTCATTCCCTGAGGCATTCTTTTGCGACTCATCTTTTGGATAGGGGCGCAGATTTAAGGTCGGTGCAGGAACTCTTAGGCCATGCGAATTTATCGACGACGCAGATTTACACGCATGTAACCCCGGAGCGCCTGAAATCGATTTACGACAAGGTGCATCCGAGGGCATAGATATAATGAAAAAGGCAGTTGTCTTGCTTTCAGGCGGTATGGATTCGGCTGTTACCCTTTATATTGCAAGAAGGAAGGGCTACAAGACATATTGTCTAATATTTGATTATGGGCAGCGGCATAGAAAGGAAGTTAGGTTTGCAGGAAATCTTGCGACAAGGCAAGGGTCTGAATTTCATGTTTTGAAGATAAAATTACCATGGAAAAAGAGCGCCCTTTTGGATAGAGGGATACGGATACCGGAGAAGAGGAACCTCTCTTCCAGAAAGATTGTAATCCCGCCTACATATGTCCCTGCGAGGAATACTATTTTCTTGAGTTTTGCATTGTCGTTTGCAGAGGCAATAGGGGCCAAGACTATATTCATCGGCGCAAACGCAAGGGATTTTTCAGGGTATCCTGACTGCAGGCCTCTGTATTTTAAAAGATTTAATGAACTATTGAAGAAGGCAACAAAGGAGAAAGGCATCAGGGTAGAGGCGCCTCTATTATATAAATCAAAAAAAGAGATAGTAGATATTGGCCGCAGGCTAAAAGTGCCGTTTGACCTTACATGGTCGTGCTATAAAGGCGGGGACAGGCCTTGCGGCAGGTGCGATGCCTGCAGGCTCAGGGCCAAAGGCTTTCAGTAAAGTTTCTTAACTTCACATTTTTTGCAATGCTAAAAATGTGAAGTTAAAGTCTTATGAGTAAGGCGAGAATAACAGAGATATTTAGTTCGATACAAGGGGAGGGCCTATATGCCGGAGAATGGCATACCTTTGTGCGATTCTATGGATGTAATCTCGGCTGCAGGTTTTGCGATGAGAGCGAAAAAACTGATTTTTCAGAGTACTCGGTTGATGAGGTTGTTGTCAGAGTTATCAACGAGCTGG
>CAYZNX010000206.1:0-2558 GCA_964479825.1 uncultured Planctomycetia bacterium
TCCTTAGAGAACGCATAGGGCGTCACAAAAGTGCCACCCTTGATCATAGGCTGGCACGAGTTTCGTGACAGCCTATAGAACGCGCATAAAAGGGAGGAAGGAAAAATGAGAAAGGCATTATTTTTAATTACAGTATTTTTTCTGTCTGCGTTTATCTTTTTTAAAAGCAACACATGGGAGAGTTATAAGGTTGTAGAGACAAAAAGAGGGATGCGTTATGTGAGCATTAAACACAGGTTACGATGGGATAGATTTTTTAACTATGTTCAGCACCTGCCTAAAAAAATACTGGAGAGCGATGCCATCAGATCGGTCAATAAGAAGGCTCCTGCGGCCAGTGGAGATACCGCGCAACATAGATGACCATATTCTTAAGGAGACCATGTGCCTCAAGCCTTAAACATCTATTCATTACCCCGTCTATTAATTTTTGTTCTTGCCTCCTCTATCGGTTTCTTTGTCTTACTAAAAAATACCAGGTCGCCGGTTAACAGAAGCTTCTTTTTATTAACGCTGTCTGTATCTCTATGGCAATTTTCATATTTTATCCTTGCTAACACTGCCAATCCTGCCTCTACAATATTCTGGTCACAACTTGCATATTGCGGGGTGGCATTTATAACGCCGACGACCTATCATTTTATAGCTTCATTTTTGTATTCAAAGAATAGAAATCTAGTCTATTTATTCTATATATTATCATTCGCTTTTATTTTTGTAATCTTTGGATTTAGAGGCGGGCTTATCTTTACAGGGGTCAGAAAATTTTACTGGGGGTATTATCCACAAGCAAGATTTACCCCTCATAGTATCTTTCTAATCTTATGGCTCATACCTTTTATTTTGTCTTTATTAAATCTATACAAAAAATACAAAGAGATAGACTCCCCCTTTAATAAAAAAAGGATAAAGTATTTTTTGGTTACCTTGCCAATTGCCTATCTAGGCATAGTAGATTACCTGCCTAATTATGGAATAGAGACCTATCCTTTTGGGCTTATCCCAGTTACGCTTTTTATTATTTCCACAACCTACAATATCGTCAGGTATAGGCTCTTGGATATAGAGATAATCGTAAAGAAGATATCGCTTGTGACCCTCGGGGTTATAGCTTCCATAAGTTTGATTTATATGGGAACTTTTTATCTCGGGCCGTACCTATCATTCTTGTGGGGCGAAGGCTGGATCGCAATCCCTGTGCTTGTCTCGGTTGCGGTAAGTTTAGGCCTTTTCAGATTTATAAATTTTGTAATAAACATTGAAGAGGATGAACTCTCCCATAAATTTTCCTATAGGCCGCTTCTAAAAAAAGAAACACAGAGGATTGCAACAGTGCGTAACCTAAAGGAGCTTCTTAGTTATATTGCAAGGGACCTGAGTTGCTGGGTAAGGTTAGATTATGTGGGGATATTTATCTGGGATGCACAGAAGAAAGGATTTGTGTTAGCGAGGAGCCTTACCCGCAGCAAAAAAAGAAATAAGATACGGCCTGGCCTGATCGTGGAGAAAGATAGTCCGTTAATCCTAGAGCTGTTAGATAAAAAAAGGCCATTGATATATAGCCAGTTGAGACATGAACTTACGTCTACGGATAAAAGGGATTACATTGTTAAAGTGGTAAGCCAGATGCAGGGATTAGGCGCGGAGATAGTTATTCCGTGTTTTTGCGAAGAGAGGCTGCTGGCCCTGCTTAATATAGGTAATAAATTGAATCTCGACGAGATAATTACAAATGAAGACCTTGAGCTATTTTCTTCACTCTCAAATCAGGCCGCAAGGGCTATTTACGGTTTTATGCTTAAAGAGGAAAAGATCCAGCTAATAGTTGCCTCACAGAATATATTAATAGGCGCAATAGAAGCCAAGGATTTGTACACCCGCGGCCATACTGATAGGGTGGCGCTGTATAGTTCGCTTATAGGAGAAAGATTAGAAAGACAGCTGCGCAGCTTTACCAATGGTTTATCCGACCTCAAATGGTCTGCCCAGCTTCACGACGTGGGGAAGATCAGCATACCTGATTCTATTCTCTTAAAACCAGGGCCATTAAATAGAGAAGAGTGGGAAAAGATAAAGGAACATCCGCTCAATGGCATAAGGATTATCAGGCCTGTTCAGGAATGGCTTGGCGATGACATATGTGCAGGGATACTTCATCACCACGAGAATTACGATGGCTCTGGCTATCCTGATGGTCAGATCGAAGAAAATATACATTTCTTTGCGAGGATAATAAGGGTAGCTGATGCATTTGATGCAATGATTTCAGATAGGCCTTTTAGCGCGGCCTTAAGTAGAGTTGATGCTATAAAGGAGCTCAATAAGTACAAAGGCGTGTATTTCGACCCTCTTGTAGTAGAGACGATATTAGAGTTGTCAAATAACGGCATAATATAATATTTTAACTTCCCCTCAGGCACAATTTTGTGCCTTGTTTCTTCTTGATTCACACTTAAGCAACATAGTATATTGAAAGAAATCTCTACCCCCTCGTGTCTATTCAGGTAAGTGAGGATATGGGTTATTGGGTTACTGGGTTACTAGGGTTATTGGGTTAT
>CAYZNX010000207.1:0-2546 GCA_964479825.1 uncultured Planctomycetia bacterium
CTCAATTGCTCTGTGCGCTGTCATATTAAAAATTAATTTGACAGCGCACTACTCCCCCACGAACGGCAACAACGCTATATGCCTGGCCCTCTTTACTGCACTAACTACCTGCCTTTGATGACCCGCGCAGTTCCCGGTTATACGGCTTGGAAGGATCTTGCCTTTCTCAGTAATAAATTTCCTCAGCCTGTTGGCATCTTTATAATCTATCTCCTCTACCTTATCCTGGCAAAACCTGCAAAACTTCTTCCTGAAAAACTTATCCTTATCCTTCTGAACCTTTGTCTTTTTTCTTTTTTGAAATCTGTCTTTCCTCTCGTACGGCATTTACTTCCTCCTCACCTAAAATGGCGCCTCTTCATCCATCTTAACACCTGTATCTCCGCCGCCTGCATCCTCTACAAAATCCTCTTTTAATGGTTCAGCGCTTGCATCAATTTCATGGCTTGGCTTTTGCCCGCCCAAAAACTGAACCCTGTCTGCAATAACATCTAATGTGCTTCTCTTCTGGCCGTCCTGTTCCCATGAACGATATTGCAGCCGGCCCTCAATAAATACAAGGCGTCCTTTATTTAAATACTGATTGCAGCTCTCTGCCTGTTTTCCAAAAACTACCACGCGAACAAAACACACCTCGTCTTTTTTTTCGCCATGTTGAGTGACAAAACGTCTATTAACTGCCAATCCAAATGAGGCAACAGGAGCGCCGCTCGGCACATAGCGCAATTCTGGGTCCCTTGTAAGATTTCCCATTAGAAATACCTTGTTTAGGCCCGCCATCTAATCCCCCTCTCTATGTTTTTGTTATCATCGCTCTCAGTATAGATTCATTTAAGCCAAAGGCTTTTTTAACTTTACCAACATCATCTGGACCTATTTGAAAATGCATAAGGTAATAAGCGCCCTCTTTATGCTTCCTTATTGGATAGGCCAACTTCTTTTTCCCCCATTCTTCTGTCTTATCCAGAAGGGCCTTATTTTTCGTGAATATTTCCTGCACTTGACTAAGTGCCCTGTCAAGCCCATCTTTATCAAGGTCTGGTTTAAAGATAAACACCCCTTCGTAACTCTTCATTCAAACCTCCTGCTAAACGGAAAAACATAAAAACTCAAGAACGTAAAAACTTGTTTTTCAGTTTTTCTGTTTTTTGGTTTTTTGGTTTTATATTATATTTATTCATCGCCGCATCAATGCCTTCTCTGACCCAGCATTCACAGACCTTGCATGCCCTATCTAAAATGCCTGGCAGGGCCTTCTGTTCTCTCGTCGTGAACCTATCCAAGACATAGAGAGAGTAATCTTTTACTACCTTCCTGCCCATAATCCCTACCCTCATCCTTGAGAATTCTTCACTCCCTAAGCAATCTATAATAGACCCGAGTCCCTTGTGGCCGGCATCAGAGCCTTTCCGTCTAATCCTTACATCGCCAAAGGAAAAGGCAATGTCGTCTATTATTAATAAAATCTTATCCAAGTCTATTCTAAGCCAATTTACAATCAAACGCACTGAATTGCCTGAAAGGTTCATGAGGGTCTGCGGCATGGCAAGATAACAATTCCCGTCTCCTATAATACCTTCTCCTGTAAGGGCCTTGAAACGGCGATTCAGCCTTAACTTAATACTGTTTAATCTTGCCATTTCTTCTACAATCATAAACCCGATATTGTGGCGCGTAAGCCTGTATTGTTTGCCAGGATTACCAAGACCAACTATAAGTTTCATATTCACGATGCAACCCTAAAGGGTTAATTTCACAAAATAAGCATTGCAGAAAATGTGAAATTATCGCTAATCTCTTTATGAGATTTGAATTTTTACTTCTTCGCTCCTTCCTTTTTGTCTTGCTTCTTTTCTGCCGTCGGCTTCTCTGCTTCTTCAGCACTAGCCTCCTCCTCGGGCTTCTCCTTCTTTTCTCTTAGCACCTCTGGCTCCTGCACCCCTCCTTCAGCAGGTTGGACAACAACCTCTTCAACGGCCTTAGGATGTTCAACGCTAAAAACAATCCCCCCAGGGTCGTCTAAAAGCTTAATGCCTCCGGGTGCCTTGATATCGCTAACATATAAAGACCCCCCTATCTTAAGGCCTGATATATCAACCTCTATCTTCTCAGGGATATCTGTCGGCAAACATTCTATATCCAGCTCCCATAATACTTGCTGCAATACCCCGGCATCCTGCTTCACGCCTATAGCCTCGCCTTTTGCAGTAATAGGAACCTTTACCTTTAATGTATCGGTCAAAGATATTTCCTGAAAATCAACATGCAATACCTGATCTTTAAAAGGGTGCCTCTGCAGTTCCTTTATGATGACAGTATGCTCTTTTCTCTTTTTAGCGCTATCCATGTGAAGTTTTATTATAACATTTTCTCCAGCCTCTGTGCGAAGGGCCTTTAACAGATCTCTTCTATCTACCTTGAGACTTATTGTATCGTCGCCTTTTTTATACACCACAGCCGGCACAAGGCCGTCTTCTCTTAATCTCTTACTAAATTTTTTCCCTCTCTCTTCTCTTATGCTTGCATGTAAATCTACAAGATCCATT
>CAYZNX010000208.1:0-2520 GCA_964479825.1 uncultured Planctomycetia bacterium
AACTTTTCTTTGCTCTACGCTCTTTGCTCTTAGCCAAATACTCTTTGCCCTATGCCCTTAACTATCTTATCTGAGCGTTCAGTTTTTTAACAAGGGCCTCCTGTATGTTTTTATGGATATGGCTAACCTCTTCATCCTTGAGCGTCCTTTCATCTGAGCGATATTCCAATGTGTATGCAAGGCTCTTCTTGCCCTGCTCTATTTGATGTCCTTTATATAAGTCAAAGACATTGACCGACTCTACAAGTGAACCGCCAAGTTCTTTTATCAGATTGAATATTTCTGATGCATTTACAGAATCATCTATGAGTATAGATATGTCCCTTTTTACAGAAGGGTATCTTGGCAAGGGCCTAAAGCGCCTATTCAAATTTACATGCCTCAACAGGTCCTCTAAACATATCTCGGCCAGACATACTTTTTGTTTTATATCAAACCTTCGGGCAACCTCTTGTCTTACCTCCCCAAGCTCGCCAACTACATCTCCGTCTATCTTTAAACAACAAGACATTAGCTCTCTAAATATAAATGAATCAGCCCTCTCTATTGTATAATCCTTTACTCCTAAGGAACTCAAAAAGGCTTCCACCACCCCTTTTAAATCAAAGAAGTCCAGCACCCTTGGTTTTTCCTTCCAATTGCCATTGGTCCTCCCGCACATACCAAGGCAAAGACTCATCCTTTCATGGGGCATCCCATCTTCAGGCCTCACCTCATAGATCTTGTTTAACTCAAAAAGCTGAAGCAATGTATTTTTTCTATTGATATTCCAACTTACAACCTCCAGCATCCCGGACGAAAGACCTGGCCTCATAAATTCCTGATTTGAACTCAAAGGATTCTTCAAGCGCACTAAATTATCAGGTGATTTTCCAATACCCTCTACGGCAAATCTACTGGTCAATGTATATGTAATGATCTCGTTCATCCCTAGAGAATAAAGGACCCTCTTGGCCTCTTTTTCTAAAGAATGAAGGCCCCTCTTCTCCTCTTCATATGGCCTTTGTATTTTGAAAACAGGGATTTTTACAGGCACATTATCAAAGCCATAGACCCTGGCCACCTCTTCTATCAGATCTATATCTTTTTCTAAATCCTGCCTATATGAAGGGATCTTTAAAATGATCCTTTGTTTAGTTTTTTTATAAACCTTGATTTTCAGGGCATTGAAAATATCCATAACCTTTTTAAGATTTATCTCTACGCCTAAAACCCTTGGTATCTCGCCTAAATGCAGTGCGATCTCCCTTTCTTTTATCTTCCTGCCGCCTATATCCGTGACCGTGCCTTTGGCCCTGCCTCCTGCCGCGTCTTTAATAAGCTCCTGGGCCCTTGCGCTGGCAGATAAAATCATTCCAATATCAACTCCCCTCTCAAACCTGTAACTGGACTCAGAAGCAAGCCCAAGTTTTCTCTGGGTCATTCTTATAGAAACTGGGTCAAAGTATGCGGCCTCTATTAAAATATCCCTGGTCTCATCCGATATCTCTGTATCTTTCCCGCCCATTATCCCTGCTATTGCAACGGCCTTTTTTGCATCAGCTATCACCAGCATGCTCGTGTCTAGGTCCCTCTTAACGCCATCTATAGTAACAATGGTTTCTCCTTTTTTTGCCCTCCTGACTACTACCCTTTTGCCTTCCAGCTTATTTAAATCAAATGCGTGAAGAGGCTGGCCTAATTCAAAAAGGACATAATTTGTCATATCTACTATATTATTCACTGACCTTAATCCAATCGCGTTCAACCTGGAAACAAGCCACTTTGGAGAAAGCCCTACTCTTACGTTTTTCAATACGCACCCTGCATATCTAGGGCAGGCCTTTTTATCCAATATCTCCACTCTAACCCCGCCTCGAGCAGGGCCTTTCTTCATATAATTCTTTTCGACTGAAGCCGGGATCTTCAATTGTCTGTTATTTGCTGCTGCCAGCTCCCTTGCAATCCCCAATATAGAAAGGCAGTCTGGCCTATTGGGCGTAACTTCTATATCCAAAATACGGTCGCCTTCTGCTTCCGATACAGAAACCACCTCCAAACCTATCATAGTAAGAGTATGCTGCAGCTTGTCTAACCCTTCTCTTACATCAACAAAATCCTTTAACCAATCCAAACTGACTCGCATAATCGCCTTCCTCTATTGTAACGTCACTAGAATTATAATCTTCCCTGTATTCTCGCCATTTGGACCACCATCAAATGGTTCAAGGGCCTTGCCTACAATTGCTCCGAAAGATTTCTCTCTATCTGTTGCCTTCATTGCATGGCCGGGGATAGAAGAGGTTGTCAAAATATCGCCTCTTTTTATCGGACCGTTTATTGTAGTAACCTTAGCAACAACCCTTCCTGCTAAGGCCAGAAGACTCTTATTTAACCCTCCATCTTTATCCTTCCCGATAATAAACGCCGCAGTATCTTCGCTGGAGATAACACCTGCCACGGCCAAATCATAATCCTCAGACGACCTTGTAACGGTTTCATCAAGCTCATTATCTATAGTCACCACATCCCCTGGTTCTA
>CAYZNX010000209.1:0-1118 GCA_964479825.1 uncultured Planctomycetia bacterium
GCGCTAAGGCCCATCTCCACGCTGGCCAGGAGAGGGCAGCGGTAGCTATAGGTTCGTCCTCCCCGATAACATTGGCCTGTGGATACCTTACCTCTCCCATCTGCTGCAACAAAATAACAGCTTCTCGGCGGGTGTTGACATGAAGTTTGCCAAAGATGCTTGTTAAGTGGTTCTTGACTGTGTGATATGAAATACCTAATTCTCTTGCGATCTCTTTATTAGATAAAGCCTTTACTACTAATCCTGCAACCTCTAATTCCCGGGGTGTAAGATCTTCTGAATGAGGCACAATGCCTGCTTGTTGTAAGACACGGATCCGTGAAAAACGTCTAACTCCAGCTTGCTTTAGTTTAGCATTAATGCTTTCTATGAGCTCTCTTACATGGCTAACATCAATATCTAATTCTTCAGCAATAAGAATAGGCGCAAGGCCATCCCCAAAGAACGCTGCAACCTCATGCTCTTCATCTGTCAATAATCTATTTACGCGTCCTGCCAGTTCATCAATAGATACAGGCATAGGCACAATCCCCATCTCCTGCAATACAAGGATAGCTTGCTCAGCCTTTTTAACACCGAGTTTAGCATAGATGGAGGAGTTACGATTTCTGACAGCGCCCTTTGAGATAACCAATTCTTCTGCTATCTCTGCATTTAGCAACCCCTGGCCTAACAACTTGGCAACATCCAGCTCTCTATGCGTCAATCCTGACAGCCGATTAAGTTCCCCTTGTTCAGACTTAGGGCCATTTGGTCTCTTACTAAAACTACCAGCCATAGCTATCCCGCCTGCTGTAAGAGATAATTTTAATTCAATCGGGATGGGGAGAAACAACAAAAAGACAATCCCTGCTATCAGAATATACTGTGGCTTATCTAATAGAGAACGACTATGTAACCAGGCCTTAAATTCACGGATATAATAATGGAAATTCTTGTATAAACTCTTTTCAAGATGTAAAACAGGGGTATTGGAATAGCCGGCGTCTTCATCTTTATCTCTACTACCTACAATAGCCGGGCCGACTACAGGCACAAGTCCTTTTTCAATAGCATTATTTGCGTGGCGTTGTAATGTATCGGCCTTTAGTCTATATTCGTAGACGCGTTTATCATTA
>CAYZNX010000209.1:1218-2515 GCA_964479825.1 uncultured Planctomycetia bacterium
ATATGGTGCGTCCTTGAGCTGATAGCCATTTCTTATTAACCAGAAATAATATGCAAAGTAGTCATTAAAGGCCTGGCCGGAACTATCTGTATTTACTACCACATACGGATAATCCTTTATTCCACCCCATTCCCTCCCGAAATGCTGTTCAAATTGAGCTTTAAATCCTTTGGTATTAAACTCTTCTTCAAATCCTGCAAATCCATCAGCGCGGCTATAGGCTCCTACTACATCTATTTTTTCAGTCAGGCCTTCATTAAGCCAATTCTTATATTCGTTCGCAGCGTCAATCGTCTGCCAACCAAGCCCTCCCTGCACGGCTACAACCCAGTAACACCAGAGGACAATATATTCTCCCCTCAGCCATACTCTAAACCATTTTACAAGCCTGCCAAATATTTTCAGTATCCACAAACGTAAGGGCGTAAAATTAAAAATTTGCCCTAAGTCTTCCTTAAAGAGAGCAGCGTATTTATCTGGAATATTTCTCGTAATACAGGTGTAGACTATGCTTACAATCTTAGTCTTACTGCCATCCCTCCTGCGTCCTATGACTACGCGGTCCGGGTCAAATTCTTCAGGATGAGCCAAATTACCTACCCCTTGATCCTTAGAACCTTCACTGTTTATCTCATGAATTTCTCTTTTTTCGTCTTCAGTAGCGTTGGTATAAATCCTTAAAACACCGCTATGAGTTGCGGAGAAGAGATAAACAAGTTCTTTTAACGGCACAGAACCAGGGAACCCTTTTGGATATCTGCCTTCTAAGCGTATCTTTATGCGTTCCGGGAGGCTCTCGAGCAACTCATTGCTTAGGACAACTTGAATATTTTCTATTTCCTCAGCGCTGCGCTTCTCAAGAAGCGAATATGCTATCTCTTTTAGCTCCTCGTGGGTTTTTGGTGAAATGGGTAATTGCATGAGGGCTCGCGTCTTATGCTCAACTGGCCCAACGCCGACCTGGCTTGCTAATTCCTGATAGAACTGAATAATAATACCGATTATCTCTTCCCTTATTTTCTCAAGCCCCTGGTCAAAGGATATTAACCTTTCATTTGTAGTTGATGGAGTTATAATAATAGAATCATCTTTTACTGCAATAAACAATGTTTCATTTCTACTCATTTGCTTGCCTCTAGTAACAGATACAGTCATAGCAAGTATCCCTATGGACATATCCTCTGTAGAGTGCCATTCTGCCTTAACGCTGTGGTATGTCCTAATCTCTGAAGAAAATGGTAGGCATCTCTCTTCTAACAATCCTTTTATTTCTTCGAAGATTTGCTGCGAAAACAGA
>CAYZNX010000210.1:0-2506 GCA_964479825.1 uncultured Planctomycetia bacterium
TATTTGTCCGAGAAGGTAAACCCTGTGAACGGCTTTTTTTGAAGGATTTTTGAACTCAAGATTTAAATAGATTTTTCGGACAGCCCTTTTAATACTGGTTCTAACTCCTTTAGGTACTCATGGACTGTACTTTTTGGTGCTTCCAGTTGGTCTGCTATCTTTCTGATACTAAGTCCTTGGGCCCTTAGTTGGAGGATCTGATTTGTGTCTAATTCTCTTTTAGGCCTGCCAAATGTCCTGCCGCTTTCTATGACCTTTCTAATTCCGCTTTTTATTCGTTCTGATAGGATGTCACTTTCTAGTTGTGCTATGGCACTTATCATGGTGAACATGGCCTCGCCTAGGGGAGAGGATGTGTCCATGTTTTCTTGGTAGCTTATGAAGTCTATACCAAGGTTCCGGAATTCATGGAGGGAATCTATTAGGTGTTTTGTGCTCCTGGCAAAACGGTCAAAACGCCAGACTAAAACACAGTCAAATCTTCGTTTACGTGCGTCTTCCATTAAAAGGTTTAGATTGGGCCTAGAAGACTCTTTCCCTGAAAAGCCTTGGTCTATGTATATTTTGTAGATTTGGAGGCCTCTGCGTGCAGTATATTGCGTTAAATCGCTTATCTGAGGGCTGGGGTCCTGGTCTTTTGTAGATACACGCACATAGATGGCACAGAGTTTTTGGCTCATGGCTTCCCCTTAGGGGTTTCGATAAGTTCTTTAATGTCTTTGATGTATTCTTCGGCTGAGCTGATTATCTGTCTAACCTCTGTCTCAGATATAAGGCCTACATGGTCATATAGATTTTTATGCCGCTTGATACGCATATGGTCAAAGAAGTTTATGCGATCATGATATTCCTTCGGTAGAGCCAATAACATGAATCTCCATACAGTTTTGTGGCCCTCCGGGGTTGAAGGCCTATAGCCTAGATGATACATGTATGCCCTGGAAACACTTAAAGAGGCATTGTAGGCAATGGTGAAGGCCCAATCCCAACTATGGGCCATGGATTGCTTTGCAAAATTTATGTCTCTATCAGCAACCTCTAGCATGCTTTTGATTTCTTCATAATAAGATTGATGTGGTTTGATCTTACCTTCTTTTAGTAAGTCTTGATAAGACATCCTCGCCTCCTTTTATAAATATTTTCTCTCCAGAAAGTACTGTTTTTAAAAATGGATTGTTTTTTCTGACCTTGGCCTTAAATTCACTGGGGTTCATGTGGATGGTATTTATTTCTCTGCCGATTTTTTGCTCAAGTTCAATTATATGATGATGAAGTCGCTCTCCTTTTATGTCTCCTATAATAAGCAGGTCAATGTCACTCTTTTCCATCTCTTGATCGTAGGCTGTAGAACCATAGACAAAGGCAAGTTGGATATCGTCCGGTAGGTTAGATATTTGTTTGAGGTAGGAGCCTAAGGCCTCCGTTTTGTAGATAAGGTGTTTCAGGTCTTTGTAAATGGGACAGCGGGTGTTTATTTTGTAATATAGCAGGTTGGCCACTCTTTCTGAGGATATTAATCCTATAGAGGCTAGTTCTTTTAGTTCATAACGGACAGAGTTAACATTTTCTTCAATGTGCCGGGATAATTCCCTAACATAGAATCGATCCTTAGGCCTTGTAAGGAATAGGGTTAAGAGTTTCCGTTTGGTCCTGGATGAGATAATGGCATCTAGCATAATATTATTGTACAATTGTATAAAATTATTGTACAAGTGTCAAGAGAAACATTATAACAGGGGCGATATGACTTTTAGTTATATTTTATAACTAAATAATGGCCGAAAACGGCACATCGTTTTCTGAAAGTAATACTTTTGCGACGTTCAAAGGGAGGACGGTGTTGGATTTTTTGAGAAAATCCTTGACAAGGTGTATATATTCGTGTATACTTATGATAGAAGGAGGGATTGGCGATGAGTGTAATGGTAAGGAAGTTATTCAAACATGGTGGTAGTTACGCGATAGACATACCGATGGATTTCATTAAGAGTATGGGTACTATTGAGGTTATTTTAGAAAGTACGCCGGAGAGATTAAGTATTCGTCCCAAAACAGAATTAGACAATATCGAATCAGATCCTCTGTTTGCTGAATTTATTAACGCCTTGGCAGTTGATGCTATGAAACATCCAGAAAAACTTCACGAAGCAAAAAAGGTCTGGGATAAAGAATGGGATGAACTTCTCAAGGGAGTTGCTGTTGATGAAGAGTAGTTACCTTTTGAAGTACCACGATTTTTACTTCCAGCGTATAGCAAGGCTAAAAGAGCAGGTAAAAGAGTTGCGTAACAAACTTAGTAATGAAGAATTTAGGCAACACGAAATTGTAAAACTTGCTTATCGTATTCGTGAAGCCGATCAAGAAATTATTCCCCGAGATCCAAACCGGCCGGAATATCGCCTAACGGGTAATCTTAAAAAATATCGTCGTTATAAACAGGGCCTACAACGGTATAGATTATTCTTTTGTTTTTCTAATCAACCTAAGATCATTTTATATCTATACC
>CAYZNX010000211.1:0-2472 GCA_964479825.1 uncultured Planctomycetia bacterium
ATGAATTCAGGACAAGGTTCAGGGTGACAAAAATGACTTTTTACGAGTTCATCAAATTTAATTATTAACATTTTAACATGAGGGTGGTAGCCTTCAGAGCCACTTATTTAGGATGAATGACAGTTTATCTTATTCTATTCGCAAAAGGGGGAGTATAACTATCCTTGATTTGTGCGGCAAAATTATTGGAAGTCGGGCTTTTACTCTGAAAGAAGAGCTTTTCCGGTTGAAGGATACTGGTGTAGCAAGTGTAATACTAAATTTTCAGGGTGTAGCATCTATAGACTCCTTAGGGGTAATGGCTATCACCTCTGCGTTACAGGCTGGCCTTGCAATTAAAATAACCCACCTTAACACTACCTGCAGGCAGATACTGGAGCAGAACCGGGCTGCCAATGTAATCCCTGTCTTCAGCACAGAAGAAGATGCACTATCAAATATGGTCATATCCAAGCCTGTATTTAAAGAAATGAGGATATATAAGCGTATAAATACAAATATCCCTGTGGAGATTCTAATCGACGACTACAGCCAGCGTGGTGTACTTTTAAATATAAGTGAAGGAGGCGCATTGGTGGGTTATTTAGACCCCCTCAGTGTAGAACCATACAGCATAAGGCATATTAATATAATGATGAAACTCCCATTTATAGGCTCTATAGAATTAGAAGGTAAACCAGTGAGATTCGGGAGAACCAGTGAGATGCACATTGTTGGAATAGAGCTCTTTTCCACCGAAAAAAGTCAAAAATTGATTAAAGAGGTTAAAGAAAACAATCTCTCCTCAGATTAGCCATCCTACTAATATGAATAAAGCCTGCCTGATCAACTGTATAATCAATCCAGTTGTAATCAAGTTGTAATCAATCCAGTTGTTGACAAGCCTTAATAGATAGGATATTATGAAAAAGTTTTAAATTCCTTCTATCTACTTTAAAGGAGCCAATCTACCTGATGGAGCTCTTCTGGGAAAAGGTCTTAGGGCTTCGGATAAGCAAGAAACTTGTTGAGGTATGTAACAATTGGGGGTTCAATATAAGGTATTTCAATAGCATTGGCCAGGAAATAAGGAGTGTTTACAGATCAGATAACACAATATGCAGCCTGATTGAACATACGCCTACTACCAAACAGACCTGTGACAAATGGGTAGTAAAACTCTCCCAGGAAACAAAAGAATCAAAACAACCTGTCATAGATAATTGTCCTGCAGGCCTTACAGGACTCATGGTACCAATATTTAATAATGATAATTGCCTGGGTTATGTAATGGCTGTAGGAGTGGTAGATCATTCCCTGAATGAAGAGGAGATCCAGGATCTTAAGGCATATCTATCTTCTTTAGATTTAAACGTAGAAGAGTATGAGAAAAAACTTCGTGACGTCTTTATAGTAACGCAGGAAAAATTGGAGGTTTTTAAAGGTCTTCTCGAGACAATGGTCGAGGAGATGGTCAGCTACCAGAGAGAAATCACCAGGGAAGAACCATTCACACCTTATTTCGAGCTACAAAAGAAATTTGACTTTTCGAGTATAATTGGTAAAAGCCCCCCTCTATTGAAGATCTTTGGGACATTGGAAAAGATTATACCGAGTGATAGCACTGTACTTCTGCTGGGAGAAAGCGGGACAGGCAAAGAGTTAATTGCGAGGATTGTTCACTACAATAGCCCTCGGAAGGATAAGGCCTTTATAGCTGAAAATTGCAGCGCCTTCAGTGAGAATCTACTGGAATCTGAACTCTTTGGTCATGAGAAGGGGGCATTTACAGGCGCCGTAGTTCAGAAAAAAGGGCTTTTTGAATTGGCAGATGGGGGGACTTTCTTACTGGATGAGATAGGTGATACCAGTTCAGCCCTTCAAACAAAATTACTACGTGTTTTGCAGGATGGCGTCTTTAAACGTGTTGGAGGCACAAAATTTATAAATGTAGATGTTCGTATAATTGCTGCTACAAATAAGGACCTTAAGAAGATGGTCGAAAAAGGGTCATTCAGGGAAGACCTATATTATAGAGTAAACGAGATCAGGATACATCTTCCCCCTTTAAGGGAAAGGAGTGAAGATATACCTATCTTATCCAACTATTTTCTTACCAAATTCTGCACAGAGCGTAATATCCCGATAAAACAACTATCCAATGATGTCCTCGAATATTTCTCGAACTATAGCTGGCCTGGTAATGTAAGGGAGTTACAGAATGAAATAAAAAGGTCAACCCTGCTGGCAGGTTTTGATACGGTTATAACCAAGAAACTTATCTCACCCAACATTATTGAAGAGGTAGAGAAGAAGGTCTACCTGAAAAAACCCAAGAGCTCTGGCACACTCAAGTCTATAGTTGAAACTGTGGAGAGAGATGTTATTCGAGAAGGGCTTGACCGGACTAACTGGAATAAGAGTAAATTGGCCCGAGAACTCGGTATTAGCAGGAAGAATCTGATCTTGAAGGTGTTAAAATACGGATTGGAA
>CAYZNX010000212.1:0-2467 GCA_964479825.1 uncultured Planctomycetia bacterium
AGCCAAAGGAAACCGTCATATTTATGAATGAGATGGTAGCCAGATATCCAGAGCTTAAGGTTTTTAAGAACGATGAAGTTATTCCAGATAAGCTTTATCTTACGAACCCTGATAAATGTTGTGACCTATTAAAGGTATTGCCTGTGCGATGGGCAGTTGAGGATATGAAGGTAAAATGCTGGGTTACTGGGTTGCGATGTACAGAGGGAAGGACCAGGACAGATTTCAGGGAGGTTGAAGAACGGGATAAAGGCTTGATTAAACTGAATCCGATTTTAATATGGAAAGAAAGAGAGGTCTGGCAGTATCTGGCCATCAATGGTGTCAAGGTGAATCCTTTGTATGCAGAGGGTTACCGTTCATTGGGATGTGAACCCTGCACCACGATTAGCAATGAAGAGGATGAACGTGCAGGCCGTTGGATAGGCACGAGTAAATGCGGGGGGGAATGTGGAATACACACACGCCCTCTTAAGAAAAATGTAGATGGAGACGGGATTTAGTTATGGTTAGTTTACTGCTTATATTAATTTCTGGTTTCTTTGCGTTAAATATGGGAATAAGCGGATTTTCAGTTTCCTTTACTCCATCTTATGGCAGCCGGATATTGACAAAATCCAAGGCAGCGTTGATTTACGGGCTCTGTGTTTTTGCAGGCGGGGTCCTGATTGGGCCGAGGGTTGTAGAGACGCTGGCAAATAAAGTTTCGCTTCAGCATATTGATCTTGTCTCAGGCCTTTTGATTCTGGTATCGGCAGGCGCCGCTATGTTCGTAAGCAATCTGCTTAGGATTCCACAATCTACGAGTTTTGTAACTGTTGCCAGTTTCTTAGGCTCAGGCCTATATTATGGAAGAGTGAATTGGGAGACGATAATCAGGATTGTGGCTGTTGCGGCAGTCTTTTCGGCGCTTTCGTTTGTCCTTACATTTTTGATTACAGGTAAAATCTACCCTCCGCATCAGAGGAACTTAAGGTTTTATGAAAATTTCCATATTCACAGAAGCAAGTTCAAGAAATTTATAGTCTACACGGATATGTATTCTGCCTTTGGCATAGGGACAAATAACGTTGCCAATGTCGTTGCTCCTATAGTCAGCTCTATGGCAATAAATCCGCTTTTAGCCATTGCATTGGCTGCGCCTTTCTTCGGCCTGGGGCCATATATATTTGGCGGGAAAGTCATAAATACAGTCTCCAGAGATATTGTCCCGATAGGAGAAATCTCGGCGACTATCATATCTTTTATTACAGCTACATTTGTAATTGTTGCTTCGTTATTGGGTTTGCCTACCCCGTATGTTCAATTTGCCACGTTTTCGGTGCTGGCTATAAGCTGCATAAAAGACGGGACAAGGCGTACTATGGGAAAGTCTATTTT
This sequence comes from uncultured Planctomycetia bacterium, assembly GCA_964479825.1. GTDB lineage: Bacteria > Omnitrophota > Gorgyraeia > Gorgyraeales > Gorgyraeaceae > CAYZNX01. The sequence continues at coordinate 1,381 of CAYZNX010000212.1, forward strand.
TAAAAGGATAATCTCTGTGTGGATATTGGTGCCTTTGGTTACTGTCTTCTTGAGTTGGGCTCTTCATTTAATTTTTATTAATTAAGGCCAGGGAGAGGTGATTATGCTTTTTTTGGCTAAGGGACAATTAGATGGGATAATAAAACATTCAACCATAGATGCCCCCAACGAGGCCTGTGGGATTCTGGCGGGCAAGGCCGGGAAGGTTGAGAGAGTTTATCCGATGGCCAATACAGATAGAAGCTCCGAGACTTTCTTCATGGATCCCAAGGAACAACTTAAAGTGATGAAAGAAATAAGAAACCTGGGTTTGGAAATGGTAGGCATATATCATTCTCACCCGGAGACAGATGCTTATCCTTCGGCGCATGATGTCAGCCTCGCATATTATCCTGAAGTTTCATATGTAATTATATCGTTGAAGGATAAGGATAATCCTGTGGCAAGGTCGTTTAGAATCATCGAAGGTAGTATTGAGGAAGAGGATGTAACTATAGTTCAGGAATTATGAAAGAGACTTTTAAGGTAGGGACTAGGTCCAGTAAACTCGCTTTAAAACAGGTGGACGAAATCATAGAAGGGTTGAAGAGAGTCTATCCTGATATAAAATTTGATATTGTTACCATGGACACCTATGGTGATAGAGACAAATATACGCCTATATCAGAGATTGAAGGCAGTGATTTTTTTACCAGAGAAATAGATGAGGCGCTCTTAAGAGGTGAGATTGATTTTGCAGTGCATAGCGCCAAGGATTTGCCTGATGAGCCTCTGGATGGTTTGGAGATTGTGTGCATAACCCGCTCAATAGACCCTTATGACTGTTTAGTTTCAAGGTCTGGATTAAAGTTGGCTGAGCTTCCTTTTGGGGCGAGGATTGGAACGAGCAGTCTCCGCCGCAAAATCCAGCTGAAGAAATTCAGAGATGATTTTCATATTGTAGATATACGCGGAACTATCGAAGAGCGTTTAGGATTGTTAGACCACGACGGGATACGGGATACGGGATACAGACGGCGGGATATAGACGCCATTGTAATTGCTGCAATTGCGCTTGTGAGATTAGGACTTGAGAATAGAATAACTC
>CAYZNX010000213.1:0-2445 GCA_964479825.1 uncultured Planctomycetia bacterium
TTTTTTAACTGAAATTTCAGCATAAGGGTAGCAGTCAAGGCATCCAGGGGGCAGGTAAACCAAAATATTCCTTGCATATTTTATCAGGAACCATACCTGATAGTATTATCAGCAAGGGAAAAGGCGGACAGATAAATAAATAACGGAAATATGCCCGGAGGAATAAAAAATAGGCGTCCGAAGACAGAGTGCTCCTATAAGAAAAAGGAGAGGAATCTGATTTACAGAAATATCTTATTCTATTCCGTATTCTTTCCTAACTTTTTCCGGATCTACATTCCAGAACTCCAGAGGCGGCTTACCCATCAGCAAAGCATACTCCTCAAGATCAAATATGCCGAAGTATTCTCCGGCTACGATAACTATCTTATCCATGGTTTCTCTAAAAGTTTCTCTTCTGAATCGGCGTATCCCTTTACCTGTTAATTCGTCCCCTAATTCTGTGCGATAGGCGTTAGTCATATTGTACATGGACAGGGTTAGAAAGATATGACTGGTAACTGCAGATTGGGTCTTCTTGGGAATTTGTCCAAGATTCCAGCCTTGTTTGAGCTCCCTAAAAGTCGTGTTTTCAATCAGAGAACGTAAATCATAATCATCTATAATCAATAAAGGAGCAACCACCGGCAAGCTGGTTAAAAATACCTTCTCTTTGCCTTCAATGTAATCATCGCCGTTCCATTTAATAACCATAACCACATTGATTGGATTGCCCTCAAACCCTTTGCTGTGTCTATTCTTCTGGTTGTGAGTCTCATCGCCATATTGGTCATAACTGGTTAGCGCTTCTATACCCATTATCGCTATTGTCTGGCCTTTTTTGTCTGTCCTTTCGGCTCTATGGATCCGGCTGTCTTCCTGGACATATCTTAGACCACGGGCATCTGCTGTTACCGTCATATTTGTCTTCGCCGGTATGATAAAATCTATTCCGTAGACATGTTTTATCTTCCATAAGTTCTCTCCATCTATAAACCCCCGGTCTATAAGTAAAACTTTTATCTTTGCCTTATTGTCTAAATTCTCCTTGGCTTGATTGAGTAATCCTAACACATAATTATTCTCATGGTCTTCTATCCTGACTACCTTAGCCGCCACTATTATCCGGCTTTTAACCGAGCGGATAACTATAAGTTTAAACCCATATTTCTTTACTTCTATTTCTACAATCCCACCCCTATTGTTGACACGTTTTTCCTTGGTAACCTTCATGCCTCGGCCTTTACATAGAGGTGTTGTCTCTATATCAGTGGCGTCTAAAATGTAGTGAGTCTCATCCTTTAAAAACCCTTTCTTAACTAATATCTTAACCCCTTCGTTAAGTATATGTTCTACCTCTTGAGCACTAAGCCTGTCCAGGGTATCAGCCAGTGTGTTTTTATGTAAAGGACCAGGTCTTTTGCCCTTGCCTCTTTTACAATGGCCATTCTTTATCTGCTCGGCTGTATAACCAATCGTCAGCATAAGTCCTATATCAGAAAAAAGCACGTCCGGCACCTGGTTCATGCTTGAAATTCCTAAAAGCACCTTCATATCGTAAGTAAGTATCAACTTGGCTATTGTTATCAGCCGCCGTTTAAAACCTTCCCCATATACATCTAAAGTCTCCCAAAAACCTATTGTCTTTAGAAAAATAAAAAATCTGTCCAGAAATCCCCACCCGCCTTGTTTGAGCATATGATACTGACCTTCCATAATCTTCTTAGCCACTTCCTTTTGGTTTCGCGTTAAATGATTCCAGGCTATATATTCCCTGTTCTTAGCACGGCAATTCCTTAAACCTCTTTTCCTGGATACCCTTTCCCTGACCCTCTTTTCCTTTGCCTTCTTCATCTTTTTAGTCATCTTTACTTTAACTCCTTTCTCCTTTGGGTTTCTAACTCATCAATTAATCTCAAGGTTTCAACATTCAACTTAACTATCCTGGCCCTGGCCTGCCGAAACCTTTGATAGTTGAAAGTCCATTCTTTTGCCTTTATCTTTAACCCTGCTTTTAGATAAACCATCCTCTGTTTACCATCTTGTGTCCAATGCAAATACAGATATGGCCCATGTCTGGCATTCTTATCCTTCTGACACTTGCATCCTGGCCGGGCACACTTCAGGTATGCCTTAACTATACTGCCCTTCAAAAGAGGCTCCCGGCCAGAGATAATGGATTGTTCCAACTTTCGCCTTTCCTTGCATGACTGCCCTGCCTTTTGCCTCAGTTTGCTTATATCCATGCCACCTTACCTCCTTTCTGTATATATACTTATATTTAATATAGTATATATATTATACAACAAAAAAGAGCAGCCGTCAAGTTTTTTTTCAAAACGGCCGCAAAATCGCCTTGCAGGCTTTAGTTTCTGGTCGGAGATGGCAAGGAGGGTCCCTTATGCTGAAATTTCAGTTGAAAACGGATTTTAATTGACATTTTATCTCTAATATTATATATTTAAT
>CAYZNX010000214.1:0-2430 GCA_964479825.1 uncultured Planctomycetia bacterium
CAGGCTGTCAGAGCTTAACTTCACAAAATAAGCATTGCAGAAAATGTGAAATTAGCAGATTACTAAGATTTGACTAATAGAGGACTATCTGTTATAGTTTATAGCGATAAGAGGTGATAGATGTGCAGCATATAGTGCTGGTTGGGTTTATGGGCACAGGAAAGACAGTCGTGGGAAAACAGCTTGCAGAACGGCTTGGCCGGGATTTTTTAGAGCTCGATGAGATGATAGAGAAAAAAGAAGGATGTTCTATCAGGGAGATATTTGAGAAGAGGGGCGAGCCATATTTCAGGGAGGTTGAAAAGGAGGTAATAAAGGAGGCTATCAGGAAAAGACATGTCGTTATATCAGCCGGGGGCGGAGCAATTATTGATGAAGAGAATCTCGGGAATCTAAAAAGGGATGGTTTTATTATTTGCCTTGAGGCATCGCCTGATATTATCTTAGAGAGGACCAAGGGGCTTAAGAGCCGCCCGCTTTTAAATGTCCCGGATCCTAAGAAGGAGATAGCTGCATTGCTAAAGAAGAGAGGACCTTATTATAAAAAGGCAGACCTCTCTATAAATACAGATAGTCTGAGTGTAGAGCAGGTTGTGGAGAGAATAATGGCTGCACTGGAAGAATTATGAACGACACAGAGAGGTTAGTTATACTTAATATGGTAGAAGATCTGGGAAGTATTAGGACGCAGAGACTCCTGAAGCACTTTGGGTCCTTTGAAAAGGTCTTTAAGGCCACAGAAGATGAACTTAAAATGGTAAAGGATATAGGGCCTGTAATTGCACCGAGGATAGTCCAGTCCATTAAGAGGATTGATATAAAGAAGGAACTTGAGTTAATAAAGAGGCATGATGTTAGAGTCATAACTTTTTTAGATGATGGTTATCCAAAGAATTTAAAAAATATTTATGACCCGCCAGTGGTTCTATATGTCAAGGGCAGGTTTCAGCCGCAGGATGACCTGGCTATTGCAGTAGTAGGCTCTCGCCATGCGTCTTTTTACGGCATTGAGACAGCAGAGCGGCTTGGCTATGAATTGGCTTCCAGGGGAGTGACTATTGTTTCAGGGCTTGCAAAAGGCATTGATAGCAGCGCTCATAAAGGGGCGCTTAAGGCAAAGGGAAGGACCTTAGCTATTTTAGGTTCCGGTATTTTGAATATCTACCCTGAGGAACACGTCTCCTTAGCTGATGAGATATCCAAGCATGGCGCAGTTATATCTGAGTTTCCTATGGTGACAATACCTGACAGGGGGAATTTCCCGAAAAGGAACAGGGTTATAAGCGGGCTCTCATTAGGGGTGGTTGTTGTTGAGGCGGCTGGAAGGAGCGGGGCCCTTATCACTAGTGACATTGCATTGGAGCAGGGCAGGGATGTTTTTGCTGTCCCGGGCAAGGTTGATTCAGTTACCTCAAAGGGCACGAATAAACTGATAAAACAGGGCGCAAAACTCGCTGAATCAGCAGATGACATCCTTGAGGAGTTGCAATTGCAGATAGATGCCCTTGTCTGTCCGCATGAGGAAGAGGCAACCGGCACATCACCACTCAAATTGGACAAAAACGAGACTTTAGTATATAATTTATTATCCAGCGAGCCCATGCATATAGATGAGTTGTCCGCGGAAAGCAATATATGTATCAGCGAGATATCAAAGATACTCTTAAGCCTGGAGATGAGAAAATTTGTGCGGCAGCTACCCGGCAAGAATTTTGTGAGGGCTTAAATGGAAGTTACCATAAATGGAAAAAGGAGAGGACTGCAGGATGCTATTAATTTAGGACAGCTTCTTTCAAAATTAGGGATAGAGAGATCAACCGCGGCCATAGAATTAAATAAGAATATAATAAAAAGAGATCGCTATGACAGCGTCATACTTCATGATGGGGACTCTATAGAAATAGTTCATCTCGTTGGCGGAGGTTAAATGATGCAGAAATCACTCGTGATAGTTGAGTCACCAGCTAAGGCGAATACAATAAATAAAATGCTGGGCAGTAATTTTGTCGTCTGCTCTTCAATGGGTCATATTATGGACCTTCCGAGCTCTAGCATGGGGATAGACATAGAAAATGGTTTTGAGCCTGAATATATAACAATACCAAAAAAGAAAAAGACCATAACATCCATTAAGAAAGAGGCCAAGGATAAGGACCGTATATTTCTTGCCACAGACCCTGACAGGGAGGGAGAGGCAATAAGCTGGCACCTCTTTAATCTCCTGGGGAAAAAAAAGAACATGGAGAGGGTGGTGTTCCATGAAATAACAAAAAGCGCTATACAGGAGGCATTCAGGCATCCAGGCAAGATAGACATAAAAAAGGTTGATGCGCAGCAGGCGAGACGGGTTCTGGACAGACTCGTTGGCTACTCTATAAGCCCTTTATTATGGCGGAAGGTCGGGAGAGGGCTTTCTGCCGGCAGGGTGCA
>CAYZNX010000215.1:0-2410 GCA_964479825.1 uncultured Planctomycetia bacterium
ATAGGGCATTGAGGTCAGTAAACCCGTCTTCGTATATGTATTATCTAAATTTTGGAGAGATAAAGATTATAGGCTCTTCACCTGAGCTCCTTGTAAGATGCGAGAACAGGTTAGTAGAGACAAGGCCGATAGCAGGGACGAGGCCGCGCGGCAAGGATGATGCCGAAGACAAAAAATTAGAAAAGGAACTCCTGCAGGATGCAAAGGAAAGGGCTGAACACTTGATGCTGGTTGATCTGGGAAGGAATGACATAGGCCGCGTATGCAAGCCAGGGAGCGTAGAGGTGACCGAATTCATGTTTGTAGAAAAATATTCTCATGTTATGCACATTGTGAGTAACTGCGCAGGAAAGCTGGCTGATAGGAGAAATATTTACGATGTCTTAAAGGCGGCCTTCCCGGCAGGGACAGTCACGGGTGCGCCCAAGATACGCGCTATGGAAATCATAGATGAATTAGAGAATACAAGGCGCGGTCCTTATGCCGGCGCAGTAGGGTATTTTAGTTTTTCAGGAAATATGGATACGTGCATTAATATACGCACAATACTTGTTAAAGGAAATGAGGCATTTATTCAAGCAGGCGCAGGGATCGTGGCTGATTCAGTGCCTTCCAGGGAATATCAGGAGACACTCAACAAGGCAAAGGCCATGATAAAGGCCATTGAGGCAGCAGAAGAGGGTCTCAGATGATTCTCATGATAGATAATTATGACTCTTTTACCTATAACCTTGTCCAGTATCTTTCTGAGTTAGGAGAGAAACTACTTGTATTTAGGAACAATAAGATATCTTTAGAGGACATCCAGAATTTGAAGCCGGATTATATTGTTATCTCTCCTGGCCCGGGCAGGCCAGGCGATGCCGGTATCTCCAATCAGGTTATAAAATATTTCAGCGGCAGGGTTCCAATCTTAGGTGTCTGCCTTGGCCACCAGTGTATAGCTGAGGTATTTGGAGGCAAGGTTGGACCTGCCCCCAGATTGATGCATGGCAAGACCTCTATGATTTATCATTCTGGCAGAGGTATTTTTAAAGACATTGCGAATCCTTTTGAGGCAACAAGGTATCACTCTCTTATAGTTGAGAAGAAGACATTGCCGAAGGTTCTCAATGTTGTGGCCAGGACAAAAGAAGATGAGATCATGGGCCTGAAACACAGGGATTTTGAGGTCTGGGGAGTGCAGTTTCATCCCGAGTCTATATTGACAAGGGAAGGCAAAAAGCTATTAAATAATTTTATAGGGCGTCACAAAAGTGCCGCCCGTGAGCATAGGCTGGCACGAGTTTCGTGACAGCCTAAAATAATTTTATCAAGAGGCGGTCGTGATTAGAGAGGCGATAGCAGAGATTGTAGACGGCACGGATCTAAACAGGGAAGAAATGATTGCGTGCATGGGCGAGATAATGACAGGCCAGGCAACCGAGGCCCAGATAGCAAGCTTTATTACTGCCCTGAGACTGAAAGGTGAGACAGTTGAAGAAATTACAGGAGCGGCAATGGTTATGCGCGAGAAGGCAGTGAAGATAGAGATAGATTCAACAGGTATGCTGATAGATACATGCGGCACAGGCGGAAGCGGCACAGATGCATTTAATATTTCAACAGCAAGCGCTTTTGTTGTAAGCGGCGCAGGACTTAAGGTTGCGAAACACGGCAACAGAGGTGTCTCGAGCCAATGCGGGAGCGCTGATGTGCTCAGGGCGCTGGGTGTGAATATAGATATTGCACCTGAGAAGGTTAAGGAATGCATAGAGAGAATAGATATAGGCTTTTTATACGCCCCTTCTTTTCACGGGGCAATGAAATATGCGATAGGCCCTCGCCGCGAGATAGGGATTAGGACTATTTTTAATATACTCGGACCTCTTACAAACCCGGCAGGCGCTAATTGCCAGGTGGTAGGCGTATATGACGGCCAATACACTGAGCTAATGGCAGATGTCCTGAATAACCTTGGCTCAAAAAGGGCATTTGTGGTCCATGGCGAGGACGGGCTTGATGAGGTTACGATTACAGGGAAGACTAAGGTCTCTGAGTTGAGACAAAAAAAAGTAACGACATTTTACATAACGCCTCAGGATTTTGGAATTAAGACGCGAGGCTTAGACGAAATAAGGGCGGCCCGGGGTCCAGATGATAATGTGAGGATTATAAAGGATGTCCTGGACGGTAAAAAAGGCCCTCAGCAGGACGTGGTCCTATTGAATGCGTCCTTGGCGCTTGTTGCTGGAGGCGCAGCATCGGATTTTAAAGACGGCATTGAGATCGCGAGAAAATCTATAGAGTCAGGAAAGGCAAAAGAGAAATTAGAGGAACTAATAGCCTTTACCAATAGATAACTTCACATTTTCTGCAATGCTTATTTTGTGAAAACCACAGAGGCCACAGAGATTACTTAGAGTTTTTC
>CAYZNX010000216.1:0-2389 GCA_964479825.1 uncultured Planctomycetia bacterium
AGTGGATATGCCATGGATATAAAAGCCTTTCTGATACAGACACTATTTTTTCAACAGAGAGGGTAGTCATCAACTTTTGTATAAAGAAATATTCATTAACTTTTAAATCCCATATGAAATCAGCAAGCACTTCATCCGGCATAATCTCAAAAATAGCGCCAAGGTGATCCCTGTCAACTCGAAGGGTTAGAACAGATAGTGTTGCAAAGAGGCCCTCATTTCCTCTGGATAATATATCGCGCCAATAATTTTCTATCTCTGCAGCAGCTTCTTCCGGACTCGATGTAGCTACTTCTCTAATAAACTGCGCATGCCTGATAGCGTCCTTAAATAACACTCGAACCTCATCACTAGTATAAGAACTCTCGGCAACAGCATTCAGTCTCGTGTCTGCATCCGGCCCTGCCACGACAAGATAATCTACTATAAATGCCATTGCCATTTCAATATTACCTTGGTCATGACCAGACAGTATCTCATTAAATGCACTATTGACTTTATCAGGCATTGCCTCCAACCATACTGAGAATACAATTGCACCTACTGCATCAAGTTCTGCCAACATACGCTCTCGCTCTATCTGATCATAGTCTTCAAAGAATACAGCAAAGGTTCCATAATTTATAATTTCAGATGCGAGAAGCGCTGGGTCAACTAAACCTGGTTCAACTAACAAGGCCAATCCCTGCGCTACTGCTGGATCAACCTTGTATATACGGACTAAGAATAAAAGCACCTCATGTGTATCGCCTGGTAAGGTAATATTATTTAGATACTCCATCATAGACTCAGGGTCATTGTCAAAGAATTCCAATACAGCATCTGGGTCACGTGTAAAAAGAACCGCCATTCGGCCCCAGTCATATATCTCTGACTCCATAAATTCCTGGGTTATAGGAGGGGTAGACGCTGCTGCTTGATATAAACCTTCCAATAACTCTACTACTCTTGAACTATACCCCAAGGTCTCTGCGGCGTCTCGTATATCACTGAGCCTGGCTTTTGTAGCAGCGTATCGCTCAGCATTCTCTATAGCCCACGACTTTTTCATATCTTCTAGATACCACGCTATCTGCCCGCGAAGCCATGTCTCGTCTCCGACCTCTGCACTGGCTAATCTATCTATATATTGAATAGCCTTTCTCATCCCGACCTCATCTGAGATAGTGCTTGATAGTATCTCATGTAACAAGACAAGAGCTAACTCTCTCTGCTGCTCTTCATTAGCACTAGAGAAGAAATCGAAAAAGCGATCCTCATCTTCCATGAACGTATCCCAAGCCTCAATCCCTTCTATGTCAGACAGTAATCTTATGTTAAAAGCATCTTCTTCTATGAGCTCTTCAAGTGCAATCGCAGCCTGTTCTGGTTCAAGCATATTGACAAAGATATTGAGTTCTGAAATCCTATCAAATGCCTGTGCAAGTCTCTGGCCAGTAGGATGCTCAGACAAAACCTCTGGATGCTTTTCATGTAATTCAACGATTCCATTAAGGTAATTCAACCAATAACCTGATCTTGCATCTACCCATGACTTGCCAGGGAATAGAGGATACATATCAGCAAAATCACGAAGCTGCTGAAGCTCTTCCTGCTCTATTAAAGCCTTTTTAGATGCAAAAGTTTCATATAAAACCTCCTGTCTTTCTTCTGCATTATCAGGAGGTGAAATAAAAGATGGGTCTTCGTCAGCCAATTTAACAATCTCATCTAAAATCTCTGGCTCGACAAACTTCCCCATTATTGCTTGATCTTCCTCAGATAAACTGAAGTAAAACCAGCCCAGCTCTCCGTACGACTGTACCCAATCAGGATCATTTTCCAGTACAGGTGCAAGGAACTTCTCAAGTTCTGTCCCTTCGACTAATGCTAAAGTCCCGGCCGCGGCCGTAAGGATATTAGCTCCAGGTAAATGGTCATCTGGTTGTGCCTGTAACCAGCGCCGTAATGGCTCAGCATCGCCAGCATGCCCATCTTTTGTAAACTGCTGGTAAGCATCCTTATACCATTGAAATACTGCAAAACGATCTTCTGGAGAATAGCCTCGTGGTAATTCATCTACAAGTTCTTCGTGTATAAATTCCCATGTCCAGTGCCCGAGCTCATGAAGATTAGACCAAATCTCAGCTGACTGACCAATACGAACACCTCCTCCTGCATTATAATGCCCTGGTTCTCCAAGAGCCTGCTGTACAGGTTGGCCATCAAGCCACTCTTCCATCTCATCAGTCATATTGAGAAGCTGTTTCCATGTTTCAACCTTTGCCTCTGCCCATACATTTTCTTTGCCTTCAGACTGCGCCCCTAAGTCATCTAACGCCAGTTCGAATCTATAGGCCCTTTCTTCATCTGAATCGCCAAAGACATTGAGTCTAAGCTCATCACCGCG
>CAYZNX010000217.1:0-2385 GCA_964479825.1 uncultured Planctomycetia bacterium
TAGGGAGGCTGGAAAAGACAAAGATAGAGACAAAGGAATATGCGAATTATACTGAACTCGCTGGAGTATTTATATTGCCCGGGTTTATTATTTTTCTAATAGAGATAATACTTTCAAACACAGTATTCAGAAAGATACCATGACATTTTCATATTACGCAGACTTTTTGATATAGTACACTGTAAAATTAGTTTTTAATGGCAAAACTGTAGTTTTGAACAATAGAAAATCGAAATTAGACCGCAATTGCGCCTTTTTATTTTGTCTATTTTCTATTTTCGATTGCTCAATTGCTCTGTGCGCTGTCGTATTAAAAATTAATTTGACAGCGCACTATGAGGTAGCATATGCACTGGGGTTCACCTGTATATCTCAATTTCCTTTTATTAGTACCTCTATTAATAATATTTTTTGTCATTGCCTCAAAGAAGAGAAGAAAATATCTGGATATCTTTGGGGATAGGAAGCTGTTGGAAAGACTTTGTAGTTCTAAAAGCCCTGCAAAGGAGATGGCCAAGATGGCCTTGATGATTTTGGCAGTCTTTTTTTTGATCATTTCTCTCGCGAGGCCCCAGATCGGGACAAGACTAATCATGTCCCACCGTCGCGGAGTGGATATATTGATCGCTATAGATACATCCTTGAGTATGCTGGCGCAGGACATTAAGCCCAACCGTTTAGAAAAGGCAAAATTAGAAGTCACTTCTCTTATAGATAAGTTAAAAGGGGATAGGGTAGGCATTCTTACATTTGCAGGAACAAGCTATGTTCAATGTCCTCTTACGCTTGACTATAGCGCTGCAAAGATGTTTTTGGGTATTATTGAAGCAGGTATGATGCCGCGGCCAGGCACAGCAATCGGAGATGCCATAAAAACCGCCACGAAGTCCTTTGTGAAAAAACAGAGGAGATATAAGGTCCTGGTTTTATTAACAGACGGCGAGAGCCATGAGACAGACCCGTTAGAGGCTGCGGAGGGGGCAAAAAAAGAAGGCGTGATAATTTATGCTATAGGAATAGGAACAAAAAAAGGAGAGCTTATTCCTATAGTGGACGGGACAGGTAATATTTCCGGATACAAAAAAGATAGGAATGGCGAGATGGTAATGTCAAAACTTGATGATGCGATGCTTCAACGGATTTCACTTATTACAGATGGAAAATATTACCATGCCAGGAGTGGCGAATTCGGGCTGGATAAGGTATATGATGAAATAAGCAGGATGGAAAAGAAAGAGCTGTCGAGCAGATTGTTTACGCAATATGAGGATAGATTTCAGTATTTCTTAGGGGTCGCGCTTATATTGTTATGTATAGACTTTGCGATGGGGGATAGAAAGAGAAGATGAGATTAATTTTAAAAATTACTTCAGTCATTCTATTATGCCATTTTGCCTCGGGTTGGATGCGGCAAGGTAGTGTTGTGAAAAAGAATAAGGAAGGAGAAAGGCTGTATAATGAGGACAGGATTGACGAGGCGCTGGCAAAATGGCGCGATGCCCAGATTGATAGCCCTGATAAAAAAGAGTTGCATTACAATATTGGAGGGGCATTGCATCAGCAAAAAAAATATGAAGAGGCATTTGGCGAATATGAAAAGTCTCTTGATACAAAAGATGCTGAACTTCAAGCCAAGGCATATTATAATATGGGGAATACAGATTACAGGATGGGGAAGCTGCCTGAGGCCATAGGGGCCTACAAAAAGGCTCTCGATATAAATCCTGATGATGAAGACGCAAAATATAATATAGAGTTTATAAGAAAGAAGCTAAAAGAGGATAGAGAGAAGAAAGAGAGGGCTCAGGAGGACATGAAGCAGGACGAGGGCAGTGGGGCCCAGGCCCAGCAGGAGGAAATGCAGGAGGATAAGGGAGAGGGGCAGAAAGAACAGGCATCAAGAGAGGGAGGAACCGAAGAAGGGGAAGGCGGAGAAGAAGAAAGGTCAGAGATGGAAGCGCAGGAGGGAACGGAGACAAGCCGCGAACAGCGAACCGCAAACAAAGAAAAAGAAGGCGAGATGTCTGAAGAGGATGCCATAAGATTATTGGATGCCTTAAAGGGCGATGAAAAGGATTTACAGAAGGGATTAAGGACGCATCTTGGCGAAGGTAGATACAGAGTGGACAAGGATTGGTGATTTATTTAAAAGTGAAAAGTTTAAAGTTGAGACTGTTGAAAAACCTCTGTTTTTCAACAGTCTCATCCCGAGGAGCCGTTGACATCAAAGATGTCAAGGGCGACGAGGGATCTCATAAAGAGATATGGCGATAATCTGTTTTCAAGGGTTTTGCAACGGTCTCAAGTTAAAAGTTAAATTTTTTATATTATTTCTATCCCTTTTCTCTATTGCGACATATTGCCATGCTGATGATATATCTATCA
>CAYZNX010000218.1:0-2377 GCA_964479825.1 uncultured Planctomycetia bacterium
GGCCTTCCATCGGAAGGCGAAAATATATTGTTAGACGCAAGCATTATCAATCTCGACTCCATCTGCGCCTCCATAGATAGAGGTATATGTACTGCCATTTGATCGCCGTCAAAATCAGCATTAAAGGCAGTGCAGACAAGGGGGTGTATCCTGATCGCCTTGCCTTCTATCAGGACAGGTTGAAATGCCTGTATACCAAGCCTATGCAGCGTCGGCGCCCTGTTTAAAAGCACCGGGTGGTCTCTTATGACGTCGTCGAGTATATCCCAAACCTCAAGCCGCGCCTTTTCCACCATTCGCTTAGCGCTTTTTATTGTATGCACAAAACCCTTCTCTTTTAATTTCTTTATGATAAACGGTTCAAATAGTTCCAGGGCCATTTTTTTAGGCAGGCCGCATTCCCAGAGCCTCAACTCAGGCCCTATAACGATAACGCTCCTTCCAGAATAATCCACGCGTTTCCCCAAAAGATTCTGCCTGAATCTCCCCTGTTTGCCTTTCAGCATGTCGCTCAAAGACTTTAGCGGACGATTTGCAGGGCCAAGCACAGGCCTTCCGTGCCTCCCGTTATCAAATAAAGCATCCACTGATTCCTGAAGCATTCTTTTTTCGTTTCTAATAATAATATCTGGGGCCTTTAGCTCCAAAAGTTTCTTTAAGCGATTGTTTCTATTAATAACACGCCTGTACAAATCATTAAGGTCGCTGGTGGCGAATCTTCCGCCCTCTAAAGGCACAAGCGGCCTGAGGTCAGGGGGTATAACAGGTATCACATCTATGACCATCCATTCGGGCATGTTGCCGGATTTCTTAAAAGATTCTATTGCCTTTAACCTCTTTAGAATCTTTCTCTTGGTCTGTTCTGATTTTTGTTCATATAAATCCGCTTTAAGCTTCGCTATTGCCTCGTCTAAATTTATCTCTTCTAAGAGCATCCTTACTGCTTCTGCGCCTATCACGGCCTTGAACTTAGTGCCATATTCCTCGCTATACTGCCTGTATTTTTCCTCGCTCAAAAGCTCTCTCTTCTTAAGCGGCGTTTCTCCGGGGTCTACGACTATGTATTCTTCATAATATATTACCCTCTCCAGGTCGCGGATCCCTATATTCAACAATAACGACATCCTGCTGGGTATGGCCTTGAAAAACCAGACATGCGAACAAGACGCAGCTAAATCTATATGGCCCATTCGCTCCCTGCGTACCTTGGACAGGGTGATCTCTACACCGCAGCGGTCGCAAACTATACCTTTATACTTTATGCGTTTGTATTTTCCGCAGCTGCATTCCCAATCACGGGTAGGCCCGAATATCTTCTCGCAAAAAAGGCCGTCCTTTTCAGGCCTGAGGGTCCTGTAATTTATAGTCTCCGGCTTTTTTACCTCTCCCCTGGACCAACTCTTTATCACTTCAGGAGAAGCTATCTTGATGGATATGAAGTCGAATGAGTTTACTTCTTTAGACATCATGGTTTTGTCCTCGTATGAGGAATCGGTGAGTTAATGTGGGTAATATTGCTTCTCTAAGGCCAGCGGGTCCTGTCTGCCAATCCACCTCGCCCGTGCTCGCTTGCGCTGCGCTCGGGCAAGGGCTTCGTCTTGGCAGCCACCCGCTGGCTAATAGCTAAAGTCTACTATACCCCTATTGACTCATCCATTACGAATACCCTCTATTTCCCCTTCCTCTTTGCCTTTTTTCTTTCTTTGCGCCTCTCTTTTATGGTCTCTTTTGAAATAACGACCGGTGAAGTGCCATCTCCTTTATATTCTGTCCTGATATCCAGGCAGAGACTCTGCAGCTCTTTGATAAGGACATTGAATGACTCTGGCGTGCCTGGATGAAGCGCATTCTCGCCCTTCACTATAGATTCGTATACCTTTGTCCTTCCGCTGACATCGTCGCTTTTGACAGTTAAGAGTTCCTGCAAGGTGTAGGCAGCGCCGTAGGCCTCAAGAGACCATACCTCCATCTCCCCAAACCTCTGGCCTCCGAACTGTGCCTTGCCCCCAAGCGGCTGCTGGGTAACAAGAGAATACGGACCTATGGACCGCGCGTGTATCTTATCGTCAACAAGATGCGCTAACTTCATCATATAAATATACCCTACTGTGACCTTTTGTCCAAAAGGCTCGCCTGTCAGGCCATCAAATAAGGTTACCTTTCCGTTGTCCGGGAGGCCGGCCTTTTGTAATTCTAATTTTATCTCATCCTCTTTGGCGCCGTCAAAGACAGGCGTCGTTACCTTAAAACCCATGACCTTTGCCGCCCAGCCAAGATGGGTCTCAAGTATCTGGCCGACATTCATCCTTGAAGGAACTCCAAGAGGATTGAGAACTACTTCAACAGGGGTGCCATCTTCCATATACGGCATATCCTC
>CAYZNX010000219.1:0-1125 GCA_964479825.1 uncultured Planctomycetia bacterium
CTTAAAGGCAGCCTCCAGCCTATCCTCTGGCGAAAGCACAGAAAGGATATAATTTTCAGGGCTAATCTTTGCTATAGGTTTCATTTAAAATATCCTCCTTTTCTATTTTAATTTTAGCCTCTGCCAGAACTCAAGAAGCCTCCTGGGTACAGGGCTTGCCCCTTCGTAGTTACGCTCCTGCCAGGTCTGGAGGGATTGTTTGATCTTTATGTCAAGGTCAATTACAGCCATTAAATCGCTCCTATATTCCTAATCTATTAAGAATCCGGATTGCCAGTTGATGCGCGGTCCTTGCCCTGTTAATATCAACAGTAGCACTATCCTTGTAATCGGCATCTTTCCTTTCCTGCCATAAACCGAGCAAGTCTTTTCCTATTTTCTTTTCCGCTCTGTCTGTAGAGTTCCAGTATTTCTCTCTCACAAATTTGTGCGTATCAACTCTTGGAATAGCCACACTTTTACTAATGAGGAAATTTCTTGCAATACAAAATACACCATAATAAGAACGGCTTATTGCTGAACGGAGGTAGGCTTCCTGAAGACCTTGAGTTTTCTGATGGTTTATTAACTCATCTGCCAATTGTACATATAATTTCCAGTCAAAGCTCATACCGGCCTCACTGTAACAGAAAAAATAGAGCCAATTTCGTTACTTACATTATCGAGAAACCATTCTTCATCGAACCTATCCAAAAGATCGAGGGATTCTTCGGGAGATAAATTGGTGCTCACGATAACAAACAATCCCTCAAAATCTTCTTCCGGATCTCTGTCATACTCCAGAGTAACCTCTACTACCTTTTCTCCAAATATTCTTTTAATATGCTTATAGGCTTCAAGGAGTATCTCCATCAGCTTGTAGTTCGCCGAAAGAAAAAACTTTATTTCCTTTTGATTGCTAAAAGTGTAGAAGTTCTCTAATTCTTTAAGTAATCTTTGAGGCTGCAGAGTTATAGAAGTTTCAGTAAGCTCCTCTTCTTTATAGGACTCAGAGATCGAAACAGGGGCAGAAAACCTACGCCTTAAGATCACAGTTGTTTCAGGTTTAGATTCAAATCTTTCTATATCAGGTAAAGGCTGTTTAAGATACTCAGCTGAAGGAATATATCGTTTTTTGGTTGTTAT
>CAYZNX010000219.1:1225-2375 GCA_964479825.1 uncultured Planctomycetia bacterium
GGTAATAGTTGAAGTAATCACTTAGCTCTATTGGCCCTCTATCAAACTCAATCCTGTTTATGTATCGTAACCCTATACGTTTGAATCCCTTTGGTTTTGCAACTTCTTGGTATATTCCTAAATTATTAAGGATCAGTGGTTTAAAGGATTCCCATGTAGGATAAGGCTTCAGATGGTTAATGGTTAGTAAGTCAGGACCAACCTGGACTAAGGCAGTTTTATTAGCACGGAAAAACTGCATTCGGGGTGGAGCTAACCCAATTTTATGTTCCGTCATTCCTCCCTCTTTAGCCTGGATGCCTAATTCAAAACCCATCTGCTGCTGTTTTTCAGGAAATACCCCTTTAATTTTTTCATAAAGAAGGCCGGGGATGGTTATATCCCATGGCTGACTTGGAATAAACTGAAACTCACACAGTGCCTCTACGAGAGGCGGATTACTATATTTTCTGCTCACTTTATACCTCCAGTTTTATAATTTTATTCGTATCATTCCCGAAAATGTCCACCACCTTAAAGCAAGGTAACAGGTTACAGGGAACTGGATACAGGTTATCTTGAGACTGAAACCACAAGTCCATATAGCATTCTCCCTACTTCATCAATTGAGATAAGCAAACCATTGGTATTCTTCAAATACCCCAAGTCTTTTGCCAGTATCAGATAATATCTGAGTTCTTCCAACGAACCCTGGGCTATATTATAAAAGTTTGCCTTGTCTTTCAATGACCGTTTTTTGTAACCCTCAGAGATATTGGCAGGTATAGATACAGCAGATCGCCTCATCTGAGATACGAGGCCATAACGTTCTTCTGTTGGAAAATCATTTGTGACTTTATATATAGATAAAACTAGCTGATGCGCCTTTCGCCAGACTTCTAAGTCTTCAAACCTTTGAACTCTCTTCAATCCTGTTCCCTGTTGCCTGACTCCTTTTTCATGATTTCTCATATTGCAATCTCCAGTAGTTTGTTGGTATCGTTTCCAAATATATCAACAACCTTCACCAAAACCTGTTTTCTCTTACCTGTCTCCTGTTTCCTGTCCCCTGTCTCCTGATAGGTGTGGGAGTATTTCGTCTCCAAACTCGGATGTTTTCTTGTCCTGAAGGACTGCCACATATTATGAAAGGTATCATTTTTATAGTCAA
>CAYZNX010000220.1:0-2354 GCA_964479825.1 uncultured Planctomycetia bacterium
AATAAGCATTGCAGAAAATGTGAAGTTATTCGCTGGAACCCAGCCTTTAGGCTGTTACTCGCAATAGGCTGTCTGCGCAATGAAACCCTAAAGGGTTAATTCCATCGCCCCTGTTAACTCACCGCGGTTACATTTAGACAGATTTTTTTCTGCAAAGATTGTATTTGACGCGTAGCCATTTTTGGAATACACTTATTTTGTATGAAGCTGCTTCTCTACCTGTCTATTATGCTGGTTTTTTTGCCGGGATGCGCATCCCAGGAGTACAATGCCGCCACAGGCACGCAGGATATAATATTTGTAACTACAGATAAAGAGATTGATATCGGACGGAGAATAGCAGAGGGCATAAAAAAGCATCCTGATATTATACTGGATCCTGACCCTCTTATGACAAAGAGGGTAAGAGAGATTGGAGAGAGGATAGCGTCTGTTTCTGATAGAAAGGAAGTAAGCTACACATTCAGGGTAATAGACAAAGACGATATAAACGCATTTGCTTTACCTGGGGGATACATCTTTGTCTTTCGAGGTCTTGTGGATAAGGTAGGAAGTGATGATGAATTGGCCGCTGTTATAGCCCATGAAATATCTCATGTTGTTGCCAGGCATTCTGTGAAGAGGCTTCAGGGGGGGATTGGATACAATATTTTGCAGATATTAATGGCTGTGACTGGAACCAATGATGCAAGAAGGATTGATGCTGCATTAGGTCACCTTATCATGTCTTACTCAAGAGAAGATGAGGCGCTTGCGGACAGGATAGCGCTAAAATATTTAAAAGAGGCGGGCTTTAACCCCATGGCTATGATAGATTTTTTAAGGAAATTGCAAGCGACACAGAGAAAAGCCGATGTCAAGCCATATAGCAGTTATCGTTCGCATCCCTATATAGCTGACAGAATCCGCATGGTTAAGAAGGAGCTTACCGGCGAAGTGGACTTTAGTGACTATATGAATAAACCAGTTGAATTAAATGAGCCCTAGGGGTGTTTTTCTGCTCGAGGGGCTCATCCTGAAGCCCGAAGGGCTGAAGGATGAGCAGTCGCACAGACAAAAAACTCCCCGACTGCTCAATTAAACCGCTGAGCTGTAGAGCAAACCTGTAGATATTAATTGGAGGGTTGAGATGATAAATAATCACGATTTTACTACTGAGGATCCATGGCGCATATTCAAGATTATGTCGGAATTCGTAGACGGTTTTAATGAATTATCCAAGATTGGCCCTGCCGTTACTATATTCGGCTCTTCAAGAACAAATCCTAAGGACAAATATTATAAGTTAGCTGAAAAGACAGCTGTCCTTTTGTCGCAAAACGGGTTCTCTGTAATCACAGGCGCCGGTTCAGGCATCATGGAGGCCGCTAATAAGGGCGCTGCGAAAAAGGACGGCGTCTCCATAGGCCTGAATATACAAGTTCCTATAGTCCAAAGGCCGAATAAATTTATAACCAAACTTTTAGAATTCAGATATTTTTTCTGCAGGAAGGTCATGTTTGTAAAATATGCCAAGGCCTTTGTCATATTCCCTGGGGGTTTTGGGACAATGGACGAGTTTTTTGAGTCTGTCACACTTGTCCAGACAAAGAGAATAGATAGATTCCCCATTATTCTTGTCGGCAAAGAATACTGGTCTGGTCTCGTTGATTGGATGAAAGGGTCTATGGTAAAAAAAGGCCGTATAGACAAAGAGGATCTTAATATATTTCATATTGTAGATAGCGCTGAGGGGGTTTTAAAAATAATCAAGCTTTTCTATTCAAAGTCATTGTGATTTGTTGTATTATATATTATAATATAATATGTTATGAAAGGAGGGGGAGGGATTATGAAAAAGAAGGGAAAGATAACAAAGACCAAGGTTAAGAGAAAGAAAAATGCAGCAAAAAAGTCAAAGAAGAAAAAGATTGCGAGTAGTAAGGTTAAGAGGAGAACGACAAAGAAGGGACAGGAAAAGATTGCCAAACCCCAGCGCAAACGTGCAGAAAAAACTATTGTTCCTGCCGGCGCATCATTAGAAGAGATTGGCGCAGTGACTCACTATTTTTCTCGAGTTGAGGCAGCTGTTATTAAGCTGACAAAGGGGCCTCTGTCCATAGGGGATACCATTATCATAAAGGGGCATACTACCGACTTTAAAGAAAAGGTAGGCTCTATACAGCTGGATCACGTCCCTATAACAGAAGCAACCATTGGCCAGGAGGTAGGGTTAAAGGTAAAGTCCAGGGTCAGAGAGCATGATGTGGTTTATAAGTTAATTAGCTAAGCGTAACCGGTGAGTTAACTTCACATTTTCTGCATTGCTTATTTTGTGAAGTTAAGCTCTGACAGCCTCCAGCCCTAGGCTGGTC
>CAYZNX010000221.1:0-2344 GCA_964479825.1 uncultured Planctomycetia bacterium
GTATGGAAATTCAATAATATGATTACACAGATTTTAAAAGCAGATTACACAGATTGTCTTCTTACGTCTTTATCTGTGTAATCAATTAGCCGAACGCAGTGAGGCTAATTTAATAGTATAGGAATTTCCTTTTAAACCACAGAGGCCACAGAGAAAGAGTTTTTTAGAAAACCCAATAAATTCTCTGAGTTCTCTGTGGTTAACTCGTTTTAAACCACAGAGGCCACAGAGATTACTTAGAGTTTTTCTCTGTGTCCTCAAGATAGATATTTATAAAACAATAAGAGAGATTATTTAAGAAGAGGACACAGAGAAAGGGTTTTTAAAGAAAACCCAATAAATTCTCTGTGTTCTCTGTGGTTAATTTATGGCTATACAGAAAAGCGATGCGGTGCTTTTGAGGAAGAAAGACTTACGAGAAACCAGCCTTATACTTACCTATCTTACCCGGGATTTTGGCAAGATATACGGTGTCTTGAAGGGCGCGCGCGGGATACGCGCAAGGAGCGGCATAAGCCCTTTATTTTTCAGCCTTGACCAGATAATATTTTATGAAAAGAAAAAGAGCGACCTATATATTATCTCCCAATGCGAAACACAGGAGAGTTTCTTAAATATATTAAAGGATTGGGATAGGGCGTCTGTTGCATACTATCTACTTGAACTCGTTGAGGTATTTACTGAACCCGGGGAAAAAATGGATTTAATTTTTGAAGCCGTCCTGAACAGCTTAAGGTCGCTTGAGGCCGGAAAGGAGCCAAGGGCAATTGCCAGGCTTTTTGAGGTGAAATTTTTGACGGCATTTGGGCTGTGGCCTGATATCAGAGATTTCAAATTGACAAAAGGCGCCATGTCAACTGTTTTATGTTTTGAGAGGGAAGGCTGGCAGACTGCGTCAAAGATAAAATTGACTCAGGAGGTAGCCGGGGATATAAAAAGGATAACAGGGAAAATAATAAATGACAATCTGGAAAGACCTTTGAAGACAGCGAAGGTGTTTAGGGATAATCAGTGAGTCAACAGGGGGCAAGGTTGGCTGCAGGAATATGAGAAAACTTTCTTTTGTAGAAGTTGTTGATAGATTGAATAAGTTCTGGGCTAAGCAGGGTTGCGTTATTGTGCAGGCCCTGGATACAGAAGTCGGGGCCGGCACATTTCATCCTGCTACTTTTTTTAAGTCTTTGGGTAAGGATAAATGGCGAGTTGCCTATGTTCAGCCTTCAACGCGTCCTACGGACGGGAGGTATGCTGATAATCCTCTAAGAATGCAGTATTACTACCAGTATCAGGTGTTGATCAAGCCGTCTACTAGAGATATAAGAAAGGGATATCTGGACAGCCTTAAGGCATTGGGGGTAGATATAAAGGCACATGAAGTGCGTTTTGTAGAGGATGACTGGGAATCGCCCACGTTAGGCGCCTCGGGGTTAGGGTGGGAGGTGTGGCTTGACAGCTTAGAGATCACCCAGTTCACCTATTTTCAGCAGATAGCCGGCATGGAACTTGATTTGGTTTCCTGCGAGATAACATATGGGCTTGAACGCATATGTATGTTTATTCAGAATAGATTCAATGTCTTTGATTTGGAATGGCAGGCAGGGCTTAAATACGGCGATTTACATAGAAGGAGAGAAAAAGAGTATTCAAGGTATAACTTTGAGGAGGCCGACATAGCCATGCAAAAAAGCATGTTTGAATCTTTTGAAAGAGAGGCCGTATCGTTATTGGATAAAAAACTTGTTTTTCCGGCTTATGGTTATGTCTTAAAGGCCTCGCATGTATTTAATATTCTTGATGCCCGCGGGGCAATAAGCCAGAGTGAAAGGCCGCGCTATATCGCCAGGGTACGGTTCTTAGCCAAACGCTGCGGCCAGTTATATCTTGCAGTATAGGAAAGCATAAAATACTTTCTATAATTTCACATTTTCTGCAATGCTTATTTTGTGAAGTTAAGCCCGAACAATAAGGGCGCGGTACAAGATTATGCAATATCGAGATTTTCTATTAGAGCTCAATGTCGAAGAATTGCCAGTGGGTTATGTGCGGCCTGCGCTGGAATCATTGCGCGATAGCCTCCTGAGAGAGCTGAACGCAGCGCATGTTAGATGCGGAGATCCTTATACGGCAGGCACGGCCAATAGATTAGTTTGTTATATAAAGGATGTCTCTGTATTTCAGGAGACACTATCCAAGGAAGTCGTGGGCCCGGCTAAAGGTGCAGCATTTGACAAAAATGGACTACCTACTAAACAGGCTATTGGTTTTGCAAAGGCACAGGCCGTAAATGTAGAGGACCTGAAGATTAAACGCATTGCCAGAGGCGAATATGTGGTAATAGAAAGAA
>CAYZNX010000222.1:0-2342 GCA_964479825.1 uncultured Planctomycetia bacterium
TGCCTTTACAACCTCGGCCATAGATACATAATCCAACTTCTCAAAGGTATCTTTACCGGTGTGATAATAGGGATTGCGATAAAAGGCAGTGTCAGTAATCATCACCGCCTTGTACCCGAATCTCCAGAAAGACCAGTGGTCTGAGAAAGTAATCGCTGGGATTAAAAGACTAAAACCCACGAGATATTCTATGGGGAAATTCGACCTTTCTTTAAAAATTTTTACTATTCTTTTCAATAAACGGTACGAGCCAAGATCGCTTACAGCGATAATAAAATCCGCCTTGTCAGGATAAAAAAGACTAAAGCCAAGGGGATAACTTTGAGTTCCTTTTTTATCGGAATAATAGCCGATGGACTCCAGACATAGGACCGCTTCGATATCATCGGCATTTCTTTTTGCCTCTTTAGCGTATCTGAAGCTACCCATATCTTTAGTCATAAATAGAGGCGGCTCTTCGTTAGTGAAGGCGATGAATTTAATGGTCTTATTCATATTTTCTTTAGAGAGGAGGCGCGCTAATTCCAAAAGCCCGGCCACGCCTGAAGCGTTGTCATCTGCGCCGGGCGAACCCACAACCGAATCATAATGTGCGCAGACTATAATTATCTTATGAAGCGCATCTTTCCCAGCCTTAGCGGCGATTATATTTCTAAAGGGCTTGCCCTCTAAATAATAAATCTGTTCTTCAAAATTATATCCATAATCTTTAAATTCCTCTTTTATATAATCAGCGGCGCGTTCTAACTTTTGATACTGGACAAAATTCCTCTCGCCTATATCTTTGGATAAGACTCCAACATGTCTTTTCAAATTCTCCTGCATATATCGAACTCGTTCCTCATCGTTATTAATTTTACTTACCTTCTCCCTTAACATCGGAACGAATCTGACCGGAATGACATTAGTAGTTATTATCTTGCCCTCTATCTTTCTAACTATTTTCAGCTCCTGCCAATATGCGCCTACAGGGATAATCAGCCTGCCTCCTTCGACTAATTGTGCCGTCAAAGGGCCGGGGATATCTTCTGGCGCGCAGGTGACGATGATCGCATCAAAGGGGGCCTGCTCTGGCCAGCCTAAATAACCATCGCTATGTCTAACATAAACATTATGGTAACCAAGTTCGTTAAGAAGTTTCTCTGAAGCGGATCGGGCCAACGGTTCTAATATCTCTATGGTATAGACCTCTTTAGCCAATTCCGCCAAAATTGCTGCTTGATATCCGCTCCCCGTGCCTATCTCTAAAACCTTTTCATCACCCTTCAATGCTAACAGTTCCGTCATTAAGGCAACGATATAAGGTTGAGAGATAGTTTGGCCCTCACCTATGGGAAGGGGAATATCTTCATAAGCCAGATGTCTATACATCGGAGGAAGGAACAAGTGTCTTTTTACCTTTCGCATCGCCTCTAAGACACGTTCATCTTTAATGCCTCTTTGCCTCACTTGAGTTTCTACCATCGCCTCTCTATCCCTGTTGAATTTTCCTTCATATTCTGCCATACATGCTCCTGCTTCCAGAAGAAATATACTTATAGGCACCGCTAAGCTAATGATAATTTTTATCTTCACCCTTTATTATCAGCTCCAGATTCCTGGAATCTTATAACTACAGAAGCGGCACTTTCCGTCTTTTATATTATTGTCCAATACCTGAAAGTGAATGCGGTGGATTAGCATCTTTTGACATTTAGGG
Source organism: uncultured Planctomycetia bacterium (assembly GCA_964479825.1). Lineage (GTDB taxonomy): Bacteria > Omnitrophota > Gorgyraeia > Gorgyraeales > Gorgyraeaceae > CAYZNX01. The sequence continues at coordinate 1,700 of CAYZNX010000222.1, forward strand.
CAAAACGTAGAGTTGTATTTATGTCCTGGCATATTACCGATAGTCACATACTCTAAGCCGGCCTCTTTGGCAATTCTGTAGGCACGCTCCAGCTTTTCTATGGGTGTTGCCGGAAGAGCTATTAGTTTATATGCAGGGAAGAAGCGAGAAAAATGTAATGGCGTATCTTCACCCAGATTCTCTTTAATCCAAAGGCACATCCTTTCCACGTCTTGAGAGTCATCATTTAAGGTGGGGATGTGTAAATTCACTATCTCAAGCCAAACCCGTTGTTCTTTGATAATCTTTAGAGTTTTGAGCACAGGTGCTAATTCTGCGGAAGAAGCCTCTCGATAGAACTTATCCGTAAAACCCTTTAAGTCGATAGTCACTGCATCCGTGTATCTTAGGAGCTCCTTCAGCGGATCAGGATTCATTGAGCCATTAGAATGCCAGAGAATTTTCAGCCCCTTACCCTTAGCCAACTTAGCGATATCATAGACATATTCATAAAATGATATTGGCTCATTATAAGTAAATGAGATGGTGGGAATCCTCTTCTCTATAGCTAAATTTACTGCGTCTTCTGGCGAAAGATTATGAGTATACTCCATCTCTTCAATCGACCTCTGGGAAAGATGCCAGTTTTGGCAAAATTTACATC
>CAYZNX010000223.1:0-2334 GCA_964479825.1 uncultured Planctomycetia bacterium
AAAATCTGTGTAATCATATTATTGAATTTCCATATAAAAGAACAGAAAACATAACAGCACATCTGCGCAACCCAGAGGTTGCGGCTACAATCGCTGTGTAATCATACTATATCAAAACCCTATATATTTGTCAATTTAATTTGCGCAACGAATTTTCAAATCCTGGGAATGACTTGGATATGCAACCCAGCCCTATTACTGTCGTCTTTCCCTTCGCAACAAGACCTGCTACCAGCATACTCATAGCTGTACGATGGTCTCCGAAACTCAAAACCCGTGCGCCATAGAGAGGGGTGCCGCCATGAATAATTACTGCCTCTCCTGATGAAACCTTATCTACAACACTAATCCTTGCCCCCAACTTACGCAAATTCGTCACCATTGATTTAACGCGGTCGGTCTCTTTGACGCGCAATTCGTCTATACCCTGTATAATCGTCGTGCCCTTGGCAAGGCTCGCTGCCACCATTATTACAGGTATCTCGTCTATGGCCATCGCAACCTCTTTAGGAGAAATTGTAACACCCTTAAGCTTGCTTGACTTAACAATAATATTTCCAACAGGTTCATAACCTTTGATTTTTGATTTTTGATTTTTGATTTTTATTTCTGCTCTCATTCTTTTTAATATATCAAGAACGCCTGTTCTCGTCGGATTAAGCCCCGCATTTTTAATAATTATTTTTGTCTGCGGCAGGATGCACGCTGCAACAATAAAAAAAGCAGCGCTCGAAATATCTCCGGGAATTTCAACCGTACCAGGCGACTTTAATCTTACAGGTCCTTTTAAGCTCACCCTCAAGCCTTGAGCCTTGAGCCTACAGCCAAAAATCTCCAGCATCCGCTCAGTATGGTCTCTTGATTTTACAGGTTCAGTCACGCTTGTTGCACCTCTTGCGAAAAGGCCCGCTAAAAGAATGCAAGATTTTACCTGCGCGCTCGCAATATTAGATTTATATCTGATTGGTTTTAATTCTCCTCCGTGAATCTTTAATGGCGGATACGCCTCCTTAACTTCACATTTTCTGCAATGCTTATTTTGTGAAGTTAAGATTGAGGCGCCCATGCGCTTGAGCGGCTCTACAATCCTCTGCATCGGCCTTCCTGAAAGAGACCTGTCGCCTTTCAGAACTACCTGAAAATCTTGACCTGCTAAAATGCCTGGAAGTATCCGCATCGTAGTCCCTGAATTACCTAGATACAGCGGGCGAAGCGGCCTTCTCAATCCGCGCATGCCAACGCCGTCGACAATTACATCATTCGCCTTGAGCCTTGAACCTTGAACCTTGAACCTGATCTTCACCCCCATCGCCCTGAATGCCTCTATGGTGCGCAAACAATCATTACCCATGAGTAAATTTTTTATGCAGGTAGTTCCTTCTGAAATAGATGCGAGCATAATCGCTCGGTGAGATATAGACTTATCAGGTGGGACACAGATCTTAACGGCTCTCAATTACAAAATTGCCTTTCTTGATATTATTGATATCTGACCCAGGAAGGATACTGGCTGACGACATGGTATCATAAACCTTATCTACCTTTGCCCTGCCTAAAAACTTGGCGCCGTCTCTAATCTCCAACAGTATCTCTTTTTCAACGCCATCGTCTTTCCCTAAATCTGTAACGACAAAACTATAGTCCTTGTTTACGACAAGCACGCTTCCGCGCAAAGGCTCTCTCACGGGCTCTACAGGGGCTGTTTCCCGGCCGACACCTCCCGTGGACGGATTAAGAACTATTCTTTCAAGGTCAACAGACTTTTCCTTTAAATCGGCTATCTTTTGTTCAAGGCCTATTCTTTCACTCTTAAGCCTCAATATCTCTTTTTCTGACCTGTCGTAGTCGGCCTGCACAGCCTCCAATTGTTTCGATACATTCACCTTTTCTTTTTTTTCCTTTTCGAGCGCCCTTTCAAGTTCTTCAATCTTCTTTTCTTTTACCTTTATGTCAACTTCAGCCAGTTTGTTCTCATTTTCCATGTCTTCTATCTGAGCGGTAAACTCTTCTATCCGTGCCTCCATATCTAAAATCCTTGTCTCTATATCCTGCTTTTCCTTCCTGCTTAACTCTATCTCCTTCTCTAACTTACGTTTTTCTTTAAGCGTGGCCGCCATCTTATCCTCAATAAGGACCCTCTTCATATACTCCTTTTCCTTCTGCACAAATGCAAGCACTGCCAGGACAGCCGACGTGATACTTGCGGCCACAAGCAAGACCAATACTATCTTGAAGGTCTTAGACATAGACACTCCTTTGTCTCAAGAGTATATCCTTAAAAATTCATGTTGTCAAGTTGTAATGGGATGAGTTATCAGGGATGAGGGAATTAAC
>CAYZNX010000224.1:0-2328 GCA_964479825.1 uncultured Planctomycetia bacterium
ATAGCAAAGTCAATATACCATATATAGATTTAAATAGTCAACAGAAAATCACTATTTTGGGTAATGGGTGAGTTTAAGAGGGGGTAAAGGGTTACATCGCGCAGACAGCCTGAAGGCTGTCAGAGCTTAACTTCACAAAATAAGCATTGCAGAAAATGTGAAATTAATTAGTAAATAAAAAAGGCGATCTTTCTTATACAGAAAAACCGCCTCTATGATATGGTAGCGGGGCTTGGATTTGAACCAAGGACCTTCGGGTTATGCCTACTACTACAGCTTTCGCTGCTCCACTATATATGGATTTGTAGTCTGGACTATACCTTCACCCATATTTTGGGTGCCTGCCGTACTAGTCTCTACACCTTTCTGCTTTTTGCAGACTTGGCTCGGTATTACCAGTTAAGGCTTCACCGAATTTGACAGGTTTCACTCAACCATTACTGGTTAAGCAGCCCATTTACCCCGTTAGATAATTTCATATCTAACAGGGTGTGCTGAGCCCGACGAGCTACCAGACTGCTCCACCCCGCGATGTATGCTGTATTAATGATAGAAGATATTATAATACCGTTACATTTTGTGTCAATGTTTTTCTTCTTCAGGTCATTCTATCTTTACAGGGATCTCGCCTTCTCTTGCAACGCCCATCGAGTCCCTGGCCACCTTCTCTATGTAATCCATATCCTCTTCTAACCTCTTTTTCTCTTTATAAAGCCTTATATTTTCCTGTTCAAGTCGTTCAATTTCCTTTTCTAGATATAGATTCCTGGCCCTTAATTCCATGAACCTTGAGTAACCTGGCAAAAAAATCATAAAAAGCGTAATTGCTATCATTGCATATAGTGGTCTTATCTTTATCTTGGCCATGGCAATGCGCCGTAAGCTCCTTTCCTGCCAAGGTCTTCTTCTATCCTGAGAAGTTCATTATACTTACAGATTCTGTCAGTCCTGCATACAGAACCAGTCTTAATCTGGCCTGTAGACATTGCTACCACGAGATGCGAAATAGTAGTATCTTCTGTCTCACCTGAGCGGTGTGATACAACTGCAGTGTAACCGTTCTTTTTTGCCAAATCTATAGCCTCTATCGTCTCTGTAAGAGTGCCTATCTGGTTTGGTTTTATCAATATTGAATTACCAACCCCTTTTTCAATACCCATCTTCAATCTCTTGGTATTTGTAACAAATAAATCATCTCCAACTAATTGTATCTTCTTGCCCAACCTTTGTGTCAACAATTTCCATCCATTCCAGTCATCCTCACCCAGGCCATCTTCTATAGAACATACAGGATACCTCGAAACCCAGCCCACATAAAAATTCACCATGTCTCTCGCGGTCTTTTCAGGCAAAGATTCGACTCTAAGCATGTATTTACCATCTTCATAAAAAGAACTTGATGCAGGGTCAAGCGCAATGTATATATCCTTACCAGCTTTATATCCGGCCGTCTCTATTGCCTGAAGGATTACCTCTATGGCCTCCTCATTAGATTTTAAATCAGGGGCAAAACCTCCCTCATCTCCTACGGCTGTTGAAAGCCCTTTTTCTTTTAAAATCTTCTTAAGGGTATGAAACACCTCTGAACCCATGCGCAAGGCCTCCTTAAAACTACCCGCGCCTTTTGGCATTATCATAAATTCCTGCAGGTCCACATTGTTGTCGGCATGGGCGCCGCCATTCAAAATATTCATCATTGGAACAGGCAATGTATTTGCCTTTTCTCCGCCAAGGTATCTATAAAGAGGTATTTTCTCAAAATTTGCGACTGCCTTTGCTGCAGCCATTGAAATTCCCAAAATAGCATTTGCGCCTAAGCGCGATTTATTCTCGGTGCCGTCAAGCTCTATCATTGCTCTATCCAGCGCAGCCTGATCCGCGGCATCCTTGCCTTTCAACGCAGCCTTGAGTTCGCCATTGACATTGGCCGCTGCCTTTAAAACTCCTTTTCCCATGTAGCGCTTCTTGTCTCCGTCCCTCAACTCTACTGCCTCGTGCTCACCCGTGGACGCGCCGCTCGGAACCGCAGCCCTGCCCATTGCGCCCGAGCCCAGGACAATATCAACCTCCACCGTGGGGTTGCCGCGCGAGTCCAGAATCTCGCGTCCAATCATATCCTTAATTGTTGTATCTTTTGTCATTATCTTTTCCCTTCTTCTTTTTTTCTCTAAGATAATAAATTTTGTAGGGGATTGGAAAGTTTTATATAATGCTCAACGTAGTCACAGTATATCCCACCTAAAAATAAAATCAAGAAAAACCTAGCGCTTCAGGCAGAGACTTTTTGCAGATTTTTCTTGATCCTGAGGAGCCCTTGACATCAAAGGT
>CAYZNX010000225.1:0-2326 GCA_964479825.1 uncultured Planctomycetia bacterium
GTACGGACGTCTTATTGAACAATAGAAAATCGAAATTAGACCGTCCGCCACACATCTTGGCGGACTCTGTGCGCTGTCGTATTAAAAACTAATTTGACAGCGCACCAGTTACCGGTTCCTTCTCTGTCTTCCCTACAATCACATCTCCAGTGTAAATCCAAACCTTCACGCCTATCAAACCTGCCATTGTATAGGCCTCGCTAAACCCATAGTCTATGTCAGCCTTTATAGTCTGCAAAGGCACCTTGCCCTGTTTATAAGATTCTTTTCTTGCTATCTCAGCCCCATCAAGCCTGCCGCGGCATCGTATCTTTATGCCCTGGGCGCCCGCGGCGAGCGCCTGTTGAACTGCCCTCTTCATCGCCCTTCTGAAGGCAATCCTTTTCTCCAACTGAAAGGCAATGTTTTCTGCTACAAGCTGGGCAGAAAGAGCAGGCTGTTTTACTTCCTTTATATCAATCTGCAATTCCTTGTCCACTATATCCCTGAGTTCGTCCTTAAGCCGGTCTATCTCAGCCCCTTTTCTTCCTATTATTACTCCTGGTCTGCCGCTGTGTATTATTATCCTGATGCGATTGCTGGCCCGCTCTATTTCTACCTTTGCAATAGCGCCCTGCATCAAATTCTTCTTTATGTGTGCCCGTATCTTAGCATCCTCTATCAAAAGGTTGCCAAAATCTCTTTTTTTGGCAAACCATCTGGAGTTCCAATCCTTTATATAGCCTAACCTAAAACTGTATGGATGTACTTTCTGACCCAATGTTCATCTCCTTAAATTAGCAAAGGGCAAAGAGCTAAGAGCATAGAGATTTTTTCCTTGCCCTTTGCTCTTTGCTCTTTGCTCTTTACTCTTTGTATCCTGTCCAGCTCCAGTGTGATATGAGTCGTCCTGTGTCTTATCCTGGTTGCCCGTCCCATAGAGGCTGCCCTGTACCTCTTGAGCATAGGGCCATTATCTGCCTTGATAGAAGAAATATACAGATCTGCCGGCGCAAGATTAAACCTTTTGTCTGCGCTGTCTACTGCTGAACGCAGAAGCCGTCTTAAGTAAAGGGACGGCCTCTTATCAATACTGTTCAAAAGGGCCTCGGCCTTGACTACAGACATACCTTTAATAAGAGACGCTACCTTTCTTGTCTTTCTTGGAGATGCCCTTAAATATCTGGCAATAGCCCTTGTCACCATAAAACCTTCTCTATCCTTTTACGTCTTTGTCAATGACTGTTCTGTATGAGCGCCGTGCTTCCTGAATATCCTTGTCGGGGAAAACTCTCCGAGCTTATGGCCGACCATGTTTTCTGTTATAAAAACAGGTATAAACTTCTTTCCATTATAGATAGATACTGTAATACCTACGAAATCAGGAAGGATGGTGGACCTGCGCGACCACGTCTTTACCGGCTTCCTGTCGCCTTTCTGCTTCATCTCTTGGATACGGTTTAATAATTTCTCGTCAATAAAAGGGCCTTTTTTAAGCGACCTTCCCATTTTTATACCCCTATAATCCTGCTCTTCCTTCTTTTGATAATAAATTTATCCGAGGGTTTTGTCTTCCTGGTTTTTAATCCCTTGGACTTCTGGCCCCACGGAGAAGTTGGATGCCTGCCGCCAGAGGATTTGCCTTCTCCGCCACCCATCGGATGATCAACTGGATTCATTGCAACCCCTCTTACACGCGGCATACGGCCTAACCATCTGGATCTCCCTGCCTTACCGATAGAAATAGTATCGTGCACGATATTGCCAAGCTGGCCTATTGTCGCCAAGCATTCAAGACGTATCAAGCGCACTTCACCTGATGGAAGTTTGACATGGGCATAATCTCCTTCTTTTGCGAGGATCTGCGCGTAGCTGCCAGCACTTCTGACAATAGTTCCTCCACGGCCCTGCCTAAGTTCCAGATTGTGAATAGGCGTCCCGGCCGGGATATTCCGCAATGGCATAGCATTTCCTGGTTTGACCTCTATATCACCTTTGCTGGAAATAACAGTGCTGCCTTTTGATAACCCAGAAGGCCAAAGAATATATCTCTTCTCTTTATCTTCATACTCAATAAGCGCAATCCTCGAAGACCTGTTAGGGTCATATTCAATGGATAACACTGTCCCAGGCATATCAATCTTATCCCTCTTAAAATCTATAATCCTGTACTTCCTCTTGTGCCCCCCGCCTCTCCATCTGGACGTAACATGGCCTTGAGAACTGCGGCCCCCTGTCTTGGCCAGCGGTTCGGTCAAAGACTTCTCAGGCCTATCGGTTGTAATGTCATCAAAATCAGACAATGCCGTCCATCTCAGCGATGGAGTCTTTGGTTTGTACTGTTTGA
>CAYZNX010000226.1:0-2283 GCA_964479825.1 uncultured Planctomycetia bacterium
CCTTCAGGCTGTCTGCGCGATGTAACCCTTTACCCCCTCTTAACTCACCCATTACGGTCATTTTAAATTTTTCAGTTGCTTTCGGATGGTTTTTATGTCTATAATAATGATTTAAGAATGCGTTAAGGAAGGCCTTGTGAATAAGAAGACAATAAAGGATGTTGATATAAAGGGTAAGCGGGTTCTTATGAGGGTGGATTTTAACGTCCCTCTTAATAAGGATCTGAAGGTGGAGGATGATACCAGGATAAGGGCGGCCTTACCCACTATAAAATATGCTATAGACAATGGGGCAAGGCTGATTCTTATGAGCCACCTTGGCAGGCCAAAAGGCAGGGTCGAGGAATCTATGAGACTGACCCCTGTGTCTGAAAGCCTTTCCGAGTTGATAGGGAAGAAGGTGACGAAATTAGATGATTGCATTGGAGATGGGATTAAGGATACCGTGTCCAAGATGAAAGACGGGGATGTGCTGCTTCTTGAGAACATTAGATTTTACGCTGAAGAAGAAAAAAATGACCCTGTGTTTTCTAAAAAACTTGCCTCAATAGCCGATATCTATGTTAATGATGCCTTTGGCACAGCGCATCGTGCCCACGCATCCACGGAAGGAATTACAAGATTTTTAAAGGTCTCTGTGGCAGGTTTTTTGCTTGCTAAAGAGATAGAATATTTTGATAAGGTTCTTGCTGATCCGCCTAAGCCATTTGTCGCGATCTTAGGAGGGGCAAAGGTATCAGACAAGATTATGGTTATAAGGAATCTTCTGGAAAAGGTGACTGCATTGCTTATAGGCGGCGGCATGGCATATACCTTTATAAAGGCAGAAGGAAAAGGGGTGGGCGCTTCAAAATTGGAGGTTGACAAATTAGATGTGGCAAGGTCTCTTCGCGAAGAAGCCCAGCAGAAGGGAATAAAGATGATTTTGCCTGTGGACCACCTGATTGCGGATAGGATAGACGCAGTCAGTAATACCAGGGTAGTTGAAGAGGCAATACCAGAGAACTGGGTGGCTGTTGATATCGGGCCTAAGACAGTAGATGAATTCAAGAAGGAATTAAGAGGCGCAAGGATGATTGTGTGGAATGGCCCTCTGGGGATTTTTGAGATATCCAAGTTTTCTCGAGGGACCGAAGACATAGCCAGGTTCATCGCCGGGCTCAAGGCAACTACGATTATAGGAGGCGGAGATACAGCAAGCGCTATTTCCAAGTTTGGACTTGATAGCGCAATGACGCATATCTCAACTGGCGGAGGAGCTTCTTTAGAGTACATGGAAGGGAAGGCCCTTCCAGGCATTGCAGCATTGAATGATAAGTGAGGACATGAGTTAATAGGGTTATAGAGTTATAGGGTTACTTCACAAATTCTGCAATGCTTATTTTGTGAAGTTATACTTGGATAGCAACTGAAAAGATATAGGAGAGGGGTTACTAAAAATCTCTGATTTTTCGCAACCCAAGTGTTCATTAAATGCGACGACCCATTATTGCTGGAAATTGGAAGATGAATAAGACCGTGCAGGAATCAATTGATATGGCTATTGTGCTCAAGAGAAAGTTTTACACATTTTCAGAGGCCGATATTGTGATATGCCCGCCCTTTATAGCGCTTAGTAAGGTAAATGATGCGATTATTGATTCTAGTATTATGTTAGGCGCTCAGGACGTATATTGGGAGGGAGAGGGGGCTTTTACTGGAGAGATCTCTCCGGGTATGCTGAAGGATGCAGGCTGCAGATATGTGATTGTAGGGCATTCTGAAAGAAGGAGCCTCTTTAGAGAGACAGATGATGAGGTAAATAAAAAAGTCAGGATTGTTCTTAGGCATGGCATGGTGCCTATAATGTGCATAGGAGAAAGGATAGAGGAGCGGGATAACGGCATGACGTTAGAGGTATTAGAAAAGCAGCTTTCAAGAGGCCTTAGTAATGTGGGGAAGGATGAGGCAGTGAGGATTATAATTGCATATGAGCCTGTATGGGCAATAGGCACTGGAAGGACTGCTACGCCGCAACAGGCACAGGAAGCGCATCGCTTTATTCGTAGGTTTATTGAGCGTTTGTATGGTAGCGAGGCCTCATCAAAACTCAGGATTCAATACGGTGGGAGCGTAAAGCCGGAGAATATTGCACAGCTTATGGCGGAAGAGGATATTGATGGGGCGCTTGTGGGAGGCGCGAGCCTTGATATCAATTCTTTTTCAGAGATAGTGCAGAAGGCTATCTTGTAATAGACAGCTGTAAGCTATAAGTAAAATTCTTAAAGCTGACAGCTTAAAGGC
>CAYZNX010000227.1:0-2272 GCA_964479825.1 uncultured Planctomycetia bacterium
ATAGGGCAGAACATAAAATATGAAAAATTAATCTTGTCAAAATACGGCGTGGATCTAAAAGGGGTAGATTTTGATACTATGATAGCGTCTTATCTATTAAATCCTTCCAAGATGAGCTACGCCTTGGATGAGCTTTCGCTCGAATATCTGGACCACAAGATGATATCTCTGGATGAGCTGTTGGGCGCTGGCAAAAAAAGGATCACAATGGACATGGTGGGGCTTGATAAAATCTCTAAATATTCCTGTGAGGATAGTGACGTAACGCTGAGGCTCAAGGAGGCCTTGGAAGAGATGCTTTTTCAAAAAGAGTTAGACAAACTCTTCAGAGAGATAGAGCTCCCCTTGATAGACGTGCTCTTTGAGATGGAGAAAAACGGCGTGAAGATAGATGTGGAGCTATTGAATCAGATATCTAAAGATATAGAGAAAAAGATATACGGCATCGTGGCGGATATCTACAAGTTGGCGGGCGGGGAATTTAATATAAACTCTCCTAAACAGCTGAGCGAGGTATTATTTGAACGACTGTCCCTTCCAGTAATAAAGAAAACAAAGACAGGCCTTTCGACTGACGTAGCCGTACTGGAACGGTTAGCCCTTGAGCATCCTTTGCCGAGACAGATATTGAATTATAGAGAGTTGGCCAAGCTGAAATCAACCTATATAGATGCCCTGCCAGGGCTTATTAATCCAGAGACAAAAAGGCTTCATACGTCATTTAATCAGACAGTTACAGCTACAGGGAGGCTTTCTTCCAGTAACCCAAATCTCCAGAATATTCCTATCAGGACAGGCCAGGGTAGACAAATAAGGAGGGCAATTATTGGAGAAGATAGCAGATTTATCATGTCTGCTGATTATTCTCAGATAGAACTGAGGCTCCTCGCCCACTTATCAAAAGACGAGGAGCTTATGTCAGGATTTGAGAATGAATTGGATGTCCATGTCCATACTGCCTCTTTGATCTTTGGCGTTGAAGAGAAGGATGTAACGCCTGAGATGAGGGTGAGCGCAAAGACAGTTAATTTTGGCATTGTATATGGCATGAGCGCGTTCGGCCTTTCAAGGAGTCTTTCCATAGACCCTGCCAGCGCACAGCGATTCATAGATAGCTATTTTGAAAGATATCCACGTGTCAAGCTTTATATGGAGGAGAGAATTGAAGAGGCAAGGGAGGCAGGTTATGTAACAACGCTTTTTAATAGACGTAGATATATACCGGAGATCAACACCGGGTCTTTAAGGGAACAACAGCAGGCCGAAAGGATAGCAATAAATGCGCCGATCCAAGGCTCTGCTGCTGATCTGATAAAGATCGCGATGATTGATATATACATGGCCATAAAAAAACAGGGCCTGACGTCTATGATGATTCTTCAAGTCCACGATGAACTTGTTTTTGAAGTGCCAAAAAAAGAGCTCAATGTCATGTATGAGTTAGTTAAAAGCAGGATGGTTGGCGCTGTTAAACTGAAGGTCCCTATACGGGTAAGCGTAAGATACGGCAGGAACTGGCTTGATATGGAAGAGATGTTATGATTATTGGGATTACAGGTAGTTTTGGCTGCGGCAAGACTACTGTTGCCGGCATGTTTGCACGGCTCGGCGCTTATACGATAGATGCAGATAAGGTATGTCATTCCTTGATGCAGCCATCAAGAAAAGTCTATAAAAGAATAGTAAGACATTTTGGCGATGCCGTCCTAAAAAAAGACAGAAGGATCGACAGAGAAAGACTTGCAGAAATCGTATTTAGTAAGAGGTCTAAATTAAAATTGCTAAATAGCTTGATTCACCCAGCTGCGATAAGGTACATCAAGAAGGCCGCCGAGAGGATTGAAAGGCGCAGGTTGGTTGTAATTGATGCGGCACTATTAATAGAATCAGGATTTTATACATATGTTGACTATTTAATTTTAGTCAGGGCCAGGAAAGAGGCTCAGATCGACAGACTCAGAAAGGGGCTGGGTATGCCCAGGGAAGATATATTGCGAAGATTAAGGATGCAGGTGCCATTTAAAAAAAAGCTGGTGCTTGCTGATTTTATCATAGATAATAGTGGTTTTAAAAGCCAAACTTTCCTCCAGGTCAAAAAGATCTGGAAACTATTGAGTGAGGTGGGTTATGACAATTGATGGTAAGTTGGATATCGAGAAACTTAAGTCTCTCAAGATATCAGAGTTGACCAAGGTTGCGCGCGATATGAAGGTCAACAATGTAGCCAGTCTTAGAAAACAGGACCTTATATTTAAGGTGCTTCAGGCGCAGA
>CAYZNX010000228.1:0-2243 GCA_964479825.1 uncultured Planctomycetia bacterium
AGGTATGATATATTGGGCACCTTTTTTGCATTTTTATCAGCCGCCTACCCAGTTCCATGCTATATTAAATAAGGTATGCAATGAATCCTATAGGCCGCTGCTTAAAATGCTGCGCGGACATTCTAACGCAAAGCTCACCATAAATATTTGCGGTATCCTTACTGAGATGTTGAATAGCCATGGGGGCCAGGACATAATAGAGCTTATAAAAGAGCTTGCTGATAAAGGCCAGATAGAGTTTGTTGATTCAGCTAAATATCATGCGATACTTCCGCTTATCCCTGAGAGAGAAATGCGCAGGCAGATAGACCTGAATTACAAGATTAATTCCTATTTTTTCAAAACCGCCTATAAGACACGCGGTTTTTTCCCTCCTGAGATGTGTTATTCGGAAAAATTAGCTGAACTTTTAAGCGAAATGGGATATGATTGGGTCCTTGTAAGCGGCGCAGCATGCACTGAAAAATGGCCTTTGGATGTAATCCATAGGATCCCTTCAGGTATAAATGTATTTTACCGTTCTGATATAATAAGCAATAAGATAAGTTTCCATGGTATTGACAGCGCCGGGTTTATTTCAGAGTTGATAGGCCTTAGTAAGGACAGGTCGGACATATATGTAATTACAGCTATGGACGCAGAGACATTCGGACATCATATTCAAAATTGGGAGAAGCTATTTCTGGCCGAGGTATATAAAATGATAGAAGGTATTGCAAATCATAAGGCAATAAAGCAGAGGATAGACCTTGCAGAGGCACACAAGGAGATACTTGACTCAGGCAAGGCCCAGATCGAGGTAGTAACCATAAGCGAACTTTTTGATAAATTCCCGGTGAGAGATTCAAGGCCGCCAAGGGCATCGTCCTGGAGCACTACAAAAGAAGACCTTGTGAAGGAGAATTACTATCCACTCTGGAAAGGCCAGGGTAACCATATACATGATTTACAATGGAAACATGTATCCATATGCCTTGAGCTTGTGGATAAGGCAGCTGAATCACGAACCAATGAAGAGAGCAAATCTTTCTATGAGATTGCAAGGGCGCTTTTGGACAGGGCCATCCATAGCTGTCAGTTCTGGTGGGCAAACAAGGGAAGTGGGATGTGGGATATAAATCTGATAAATAAGGGCCTTATGCTTCAGGAAGAGGTTGTCCTGAATGCGTATAAATCTATAAAACTTTCAGCTGCCGACGAAGATATGCAAAATAAGCTTTATTACAAAGTAGTCGCTGCCAGGGATATCGCAGGCAAGATACGCGATAGACTTTTTGAGGGTTGAAATTTTTAATTACAAGCTGTATAATAATATTATTATCATGCAGTATTAGGAAAGCATGAAATACTTTCCTAATACTGCTGGGGGAGCTCGAGGGGCTGCAGGCAGCCCCTCGAGGGGTAACAGCGAAGTAATGCGACGAATAGGAGCATTACGTAGCGTCATAGGGGCGAAGCCCCTTTGAACAAGTTATACGAACGAAGTGAGTTAACTTGAGATAAGGGGGTGTTAAGTGTCTAGAAACTTAAGAACGCAGGACATTGCTAATGGTCAACAAGATGTAGAGATATCAAAATTTGGGCCATTTCTCGAACATGAGCACATCTCAAGGACGATAAATCTACCCAGCAATTATAACAGCGACAGGATAGTTGCCATGGTAAGGGACCCATGGTGGGTCTTTGTTTATTGGGAAATAACACCGCAAAGGGAGATGGCTGTGAAGCAGGAGATTGAGAGGGGTGGACAGCACGTCGGGAGATCTGTCCTTCGCGCTTATGATATTACCGGCGTTGACGATTTTGACGGGAATAATGCAAATAGATTTTTTGATTTAATTCTTAAAGGGATGGCAAGGAACTGGTATATAGATATTGGGTCGCCAAACACACGTTGGTGCATAGAGATAGGCATCGTAACGGAAAAAGGAAATTTTTATGCGCTGGCCAGGTCAAATGTTGTGCATACGCCGCGTTTCGGTATGTCTGAGATCTTAGACAAAAAGTGGATGCTTTCAGAAGAGAAGTATTTCAGGATCTTTGGTGCATCATGTGGCCTTGATATAGTTGGGAAAAGTTCTCTGGAAATGAAAGAACTTTTTCAAAGATACCTTCAGGAATGGATATCTTCAGGCGGCATATCTAGCTTTTCCAGTCATATTTTTACAAAAGTATAAGATAAGATAAAAGGTTCTTATGGAGAAAGGGTATCTTTCTTTTGTTCTGCACGCACACCTTCCATT
>CAYZNX010000229.1:0-2207 GCA_964479825.1 uncultured Planctomycetia bacterium
TTGAAATAATGCCCTTCATTGCACCCTGAAGCCTTATGTGCAGGGTAAGGGCCCTTGTGTCCACACCTTCAACCCCTATAATATTATATTCTTTTAAATATTCATCTAAGCTTTTTTGCGAACGCCAGTTGCTGGCAATCCTGCTCCTTTCCTTCACTATAAAACCCTCTACCTTTGGGCCGCTGGACTCAACATCTTCGTTATTTATTCCATAATTCCCAATTAAAGGATATGTCATGGCAACAATCTGCCCTTTGTAAGAGGGGTCTGTCATTATCTCCTGATAACCCATCATGCTTGTGTTAAAGACAACCTCTCCTGTTCTCTCTCCTCTTGCGCCAAAGGCATGTCCCTCAAATATTGTGCCGTCTTCTAAAGCTATAATTGCCTTCAATGTTGAACCCTCTATTTTAAAAAAAAAGACGCCCCTCTTTAATAAGAGTCAGAACGTCTTGTAATGCTGAAACACAAACATTAAGAATGCCCGATACTATTATCTATAAATATTACTGTTAGTCAAGAAAAATCTGCCCTTCCGGGGATTTTGAAATCCTATTCAGAATCTCTTTGGCTATTTTATTTTGCGGTTCTCTTTCAAGTATGAAAAGCGCCTCTTTTTCTGCCTCGTCAAATCTATCCAGTTTAAAATATATTTGCGACAGCGATTCATGAGAATATAAAAAGTTGTTATCTATCTCTAGGCTTCTTTTAAGTTCTTTAATTGCTGTGGCATAGTCCCCCCTTCCTATGTATATATTTGACAGATTATAGTGAGGTTGCGCGTAGTAATCCCCGCATTCTATTGCCTTTTTATACTCTCTTATGGCATCATCTTCTCTCCCCTCATCCGCATATGCCATAGCAAGATTATTGTGCAGCCGTGCAGAATCCGGCTTGTATTTTATTGTGCTTTCGTAAAAAGATATAGGGTCATGCCATTCCTTGTTTCTTTCCATGGTCCTCCACACATAAAAAATAGAAATAAACAGCACTGATGCTAGAGAAAGGAGCTTTAGGCTGCGTCTTGTTTTAGGTATTTTCCCTAAGAGCCATGCGCATACAATAAAAAATCCAACTGACGGAAGGTAAAGCCAGTGTTCGTAGATTAACGCATTAATCGGGAATATGTTTGAATTTGGAAATATAGCGATAAAGAACCATAAGGCAGAAAAGAGTAAGAATCTGTATTTATGCCTAATCCTAAACCCGGCAATAAAGACCACCAGTATTATTAAAAGACTCAAAAAGGCCTGGGGTTCAAAAATCGAATGAGACAGGTCTATATCCCTCTCCATGTGAAGGCCGAATGGCCATAAAAGCATCATGAAATACACAGGCAATGTTTTTAAAAAAGTGGCCAGCCTGATGTAAATGGGCACGTAAAAAAATGCCTTTGGTGCGTTTTCAGGGATACTATGCAGAAAGTTTAAAATCGTAAATCTCAAGGCAGCATAGATAATAATTATTACAACAAAGGGCAATATATTTCCCGCTTCTTTTTTTAAATCCCTATCTTTAGCCCAGAGATACAAGATGAGTAGTAACGGCGCTACTATTGCAGATTCTTTTGAAAGGACTGCTAATATAAACAAGTTATATGACAGGAAGGGATGTCTTTCAAATAATAAGATAGTCAAGAGGACAAAGAGGCTCGATATTGGGTCTGCCCTGCCTGAGATATAGGTAACCGCCTCTGTATGTACAGGGTGTATTGCAAAAAACAATGCGCTAATAAAAGCGATATGTTGAGATAAGATTTTCAAAAGGAGTAGATATAGCATGAGGGCTGTCAAGGCGTGAAATAGAATGTTGGTAATATGGTGGCCGGCTAACCTGCGTCCCCATAATAAATAGTCTATACCATGGGTTATGGCCTGAATTGGCCGGTAGAAATTACTGCCTTTTCTGGCGCCCTGTATACTGTTATACTTGAATAATTCCGGCCATCTGCGCCAGTCCTGCACAGTAGAATTTCTCAATACCCAATCCTCATCATCCCATATAAACTTATTCTCCAAGGAATTTATATAGGACAATAAAGCAGCAAGGGCTATAATAACAAAAAGCATTATACGCATCATGCTGATATTACTATAGCATAAACGGATAAGAACAAAAAGGAGGATTTTTTATTTAATGTAACCGGTGAGTTAACGTAGGTAATATTGCTTCTCTAAGGCCTGCGGGTCCTGTCTGCCAATCCACCT
>CAYZNX010000230.1:0-2184 GCA_964479825.1 uncultured Planctomycetia bacterium
GAGGAAATAAAATTTGCCCCTGCTGGGCAGAATTATTTTGTTTTGAAATAATTGACCCCTCTGTAATGAGGGAAAAACACCCCGAGGGGTCAAATAATTTATATGAATATCTTTTATATTTTTAGTTCAGCCTTAACAACCATAGCAAGCCTTGTATTAGGGGTGTTTGTATTTTTGAAAGATAGTAAAAATATTACGAATAGGGCGTGGTTTTTAATGAGTATGAGCGTAGGCATCTGGAGCGCTGGTTTTTGTATCATGATTAGCGGTATATTCGGCAAGTCAATAACGCTTTTTTCTGACAGGGTGTCTCATATAGGCGCTATTTTCATACCCATATTTTATTTATATTTTGTTCTCACCTTGCTTAACAAGGTTCGGAATTATAAAAAGATACTTATCGGAGGATATGCCCTTGTCTTTATTATTCTTATGTTTGTTTTTTCCCGATGGTTTATAGTGGATTTAGAACCTAAGCTATCTTTTAAGTATTATCCAATTCCTGGGATTTTCTATTCTTTTTTTACTGTTATATTTTTCGGTTTTGTGATTTTCGCACAGTATCTTATATTTAAGAACATCAGGTCATTCTCCGGGAGGATTAAAAATCAACTTAAATATGTCTTTGCAGCGTCTACATTAGGTTTTCTGGGCGGCGGGACTACCTTTCCATTGGTTTATAATATACCATTGGCTCCAGCAGGAGGTCCTTTAGTTTTTGTCTACACAGCAGTTATTTCTATGGCTATCGTTAAACACCATCTTATGGATATCGATTTCATCATTAAGAAGACAGCTATCTTTGCCGGGCTTTTTGTATTTGTATCCATGTCTTTTGTTGGGTCTACATTTTTAGCTCAGGAGTTTCTTTCCGGCATCATGGGCGAAGGCAGCAGGTGGATAAGGTTACTTCTAAATATCACTATTATTACTGTGGGAATGAGGCCGCTGGAGACATGGCTCATAGGATTGACTGACAGGTTTTTATTCCAGAAAAAATACGATTATCAAAAGATATTAAAGGAAGCGAGCGAAGGCATGACCTTGGTTACAGACATGAAGAAGCTTTTGAATCTTATTGTGAGGGTTGTGACAAAAAATATGAGGGTCACAGGCGCGGGTATATTCCAATTTGATGAATCAAAGGATAAATACATTTTAAAGCTCCGTAGAGGCAGCAATCGGAAGCACGCTGGCTATGCCTTGGATAAGGATGATGCATTGGTTTCCTGGCTCAGAACCCATAAAGATGTCTTGCTTTACGACGAGGTTGAAGAATGGCTGAGGTCAGAGAGGTTTTTACGAAAGGAAGAAGACTTGAAAGAAAAATTAATTGGCATAAGAGAAGAGTTATCTAACATAAATGGGTCTATCTGCGTTCCGAGTTTCAGCAAGGGCAGACTCATTGGATTTTTAATATTAGGAGAAAAATTATCAGGGGATGTCTATACGCAGGAGGACATAAGGCTTCTTTCCACATTGGCAAGCGAGGCCGCTATAGCTGTTGAAAATGCCAAGAATTTTATGGAGTTAGAGAGGTTACAGGAAAAAGAGAGGGAAAGCTATATTCAGACTGTAATGGCATTAGCCCAGACCGTAGACGAAAAGGATTCGTATACGCATGGGCATCTTGAAGAGGTGAACTATTATGGTATGCAGGTGGCAGAGGAATTACAAGGGTCATCTGAATTTAATGCTGCCATAAACATAGAAGACCTTAAGACAGCATTGAGCCTTCATGATATAGGGAAGATTGGCGTTCCAGATGCAATATTGCATAAGAATGGCAGCCTTACAGCCGAGGAATGGGCCATAATGAAACAACATTGTGAGATAGGGGCGCGGATTGTTGAGCCATTAAAAAAACTTAAGGGTGTTGGGAGGATTATCAGGCATCACCAGGAGAGATATGACGGCTCCGGCTACCCTGACGGCCTGAAAGGCGAAGAGATCCCGCTTGAGTCAAGGATCATTGCGGTTGTAGATGCATATCATGCAATGGTGTCTGACAGGCCTTATAGAAAGGCCTTTCCAGAAGAGGTTGCCTTGGGTGAGCTGAAAAATTGCATAGGCACACAGTTTGACCCTGTAGTCGTGGGCGCCTTTGTACGGGCATGGGAGAAGGGGAAGATAAAGAAGCTAAGGAAATAACTTCACATTTTCTGCAATGCAGATTTTGTGAAG
>CAYZNX010000231.1:0-2179 GCA_964479825.1 uncultured Planctomycetia bacterium
TTCCCGACCCCTCATCCTGAGGAGCGAAGCGACGAAGGATCTCCCTCACCCCTGTTAACTCACCGATTACTCAGGCTGTCCTGCCTTTTTCTGTCATGTTCTATAAAACTCCTTACTTCCCTCAACGCCTTTACGGTATAAGGATTGGTTAAAAGCATATGCATAAATCTCGGAAAATCATAGAAGCAGAGAAACATAAGATTCATATAAAATCTCTTAAGCCCTTCGTTCTTAATCATTAAATAATACCTGTTGCGAAAACAGAGATATTGCCGCAGCCTTCTATTAAAGTCTGAACTATTGCCATAGTGATAACACACAGCCTGCGGATAAAATACGGCCTTCCAGCCTCTCCTCTCGGCCCTCCATGCCAGATCAACGTCCTCAACTAAAAAAAAGAATCTCTCGTCAAAATAACCTGTCTTTTCCTTTATATCCTCAAGCATCTTACGACGGTAAAGGGCGCAGGAGCTGGAGGCGCCAAAGATATTTCCAACTCCAACAAACCTGCCGTTGTCCTTCTCCCCCCTGCCCAAATCATAGAATCGTCTTAGCCATGAAAGATGAATACCGCAGGAATAAATTACGCTATCGTCATGATTAAATGTCTTTGGTTGCAGCGCTCCAACATCATACGGCAGATCCTCTGTCGCCTTTAAAACCTCGGACACAAGGTTTCTTTTTAACACGGCATCGCAATCCAGACTTAAAATCCAATCGGCTGAAGAAGCCCGGATGCCCTGATTTCTGGCACTAGAGGCCCCTCGATTTTCACTATTCTTAATTAAAATAACACCCGGGTATCCTCTCCTTATCAGTTCAATCGTAGAATCTCCCGAACCATTATCCACAACAATAACCTCAAGATCTAAACAATCCTGATTAAATATAGAACGTAGACAAGCCTCAATATATCTTTCGCTATTAAAAGTCGCGATGACTATTGAAATTGCAGGCATTAGATTTTTTTCAATATCTCACACAGAGACCCAGCTAAAACATTAAGAGAATAATGCCGGTCAACTGTATCGCGTGCATTATAACCTATAGACCTGCACAGATCTCTATCCTCAATTAGCTGTCCCATTTTTTCAACAAACTCTTCTCTTGTCCTAGCCAAAAAACCATTTTCTCCATCTTTAATAATATGGCCTGCTTCGCCAATATTGCTTGAAACAGTTGGCTTAGCCATTGCCATATATTCAAAAAGTTTTGTAGGGCTCTTGGCTCTATTAAATCTTGTATCCTGTATTAACGGCAAAAGGCCGACATCAATATTTGAAAGATACCCAGGGATATCATCAGGCGAGATCCAATTGTTTAATATTATTTTATCTTTGCATCTGAGATTATCCATATAATCATTAATCCCTCGAAAAAACCTTCCTTCTCCTGCTAGATTTAAATATATATTATTATATTTATCCGCCAAGACTGAAAAACAGTCTATGATAAATCTAACATTCTGCAGCATCTCTTTATGATAAAGAGTGCCGATCCAAGAAAAGGTCACTTTTGAATCGTCACGATAACCATTGGGTTTAAAAACCTCTGTATCCACGCCTGTAGGAATATAATAAACCCTGTCATTAAATCTCTTTAAATAATCTTTCAAGAACCTGCTCGCTGTTATGCATATAGTTGCATATTTGGCAATTTTACGAGTTAAGTAATCCATCTTTGAACTAGGGAAAAAACCAAGGTAATATTTCGGCTCCTCTCGTATGTTCCAATCATCACAATCGAAAATAAATCTATGTCTTCTTAATGAAGAGACAAAAAATGGGGCCAGCGTATGATAATTTAACCTCTGCATAAAAAAGATGCTGTCTTTCTCTTTTTTCAACAAGATCTTAAAGGCCTTAATATTAAGGTTAACCTTCTCCAACAAAGACATCTCAGATTCTTCTTCTCCATATCTTGCCCCTAAATTATCCGCAAAAGAGAAGACCTCTGTAGTGAGCCCATACTGCTTCAAGGCATGTGCGAAGTTATAGCATCTCACCCTTGCGCCTGATAATTCATATCCCTCACGTGTAATAAAGATAATTCTCATTGTTTATGTAATGGGTGAGTTAACTGCCAGCGGGTCCTGACACCGCTGGCTACAGGAACCCAGCCTTCAGGCTGTCAGGGCATAACTTCACAAAATAAGCATTGCAGAAAATGTGAAGTTATT
>CAYZNX010000232.1:0-2153 GCA_964479825.1 uncultured Planctomycetia bacterium
TGGCCTTAAGAAGCGTTGGGTCTATTACGACCACGATGTCAGGATTTGTAACAGGGCTGTGGATGTTTATCGGCTCTTCGCCTATGCGGGTAAAGGCCCTCATGGGCGCGCCTGACCTTTCAGGGCCATACTCAGGGAAAGCCTGTATGTATTTTCCTGTAAAAAGCGCTGCTTCTCCCAAGAACTGAGAAGCTGTCTTTGCGCCCTGGCCGCCTCTTCCGTGCCACCGAATCTCTATCATTGAGATACTCGCCCCTCTATGCTAAAAAAATGCCTTTTTATTGTATATTCCTTCTCTTGGTTTGTCAAGCTACATTGAATGGCGGCCCTCAAGGGCCTTTATAAGGGTTGCCTGGTCTATGTAGTCCAGGTTTTCGCCTACTGGAATGCCATATGCTATGCGGCTTGTTTTAATCTTTAATGGTTTGAGTTCTTTGGAGATATAAAGCGCTGTTGTCTCGCCTTCGGCGTCAGAGTCTGTAGCCAGTATTACTTCCTTTACCTTGTCCTCTTTTACCCTGGTTAAAAGTTCTTTGATTTTTATATCCTCCGGCCCTATGCCATCAAGAGGTGATATAGCGCCCAATAGGACATGGTACATGCCTTTATATTGTCCTGACTTCTCTATCAATATCAAATCCTTTGGCTGCTCTACTACGCATAAGATGCCTTTGTCTCTGCGAGTATCGCTGCAAATAGTGCAGATATCGCTTTCGCTCAGGTTGCTGCATTTTTTACAGAACCTTACCTCGTCTTTTACCCTCTTTATTGATTCAGAAAATCTATATACCTCATCCTTTGGCATTTTCAATACATGGAATGCCAGTCTTTCTGCGGTCTTTGCGCCTATCCCTGGCATATTCTTGAAGTGATTTATCAATTCCTGCATTGATTTTGTATAGGCAGCCATCTTTATGGGTCCCTCGCCTTAATGACCTTTCCTCCAAATATATTCAGCGCAGAATCAATTATTGGTTCCTTCTTTTTCAATTCTTCTTTCGAAAGAGTCCCGCCTCCCTTTTCAGGATTGCCTACAGGCCTGTCGGTTGCAATAAACTGCAGCCTTATGGGCTCATCTAATATCTGCGAAAGCGCCGCCTCTATTGAATCCTTATTATGCCTTTCTTCGAGCACCTCTCTGTGAAAATTGAATGCCTTTGGAAAAGCTACATAAACAATATTTCCCTTGACATTGTCGGGCTCTCCATCGGAAAGGTAAGATGAAATGGACATCTTTTTAACAGCCATCGCCTTCACGAGAATCGGCCAGGCATCTTTTACCCTGGTTAAATCCACTGCTCTCTTTATTTCACCCGGCGCTATATCTTCTCTTTCCTCAGGCCTTGCACTATGCCCTGCGGCCTCATGAACATTTTTTGAAAAAGCCTGTCCCAAATTTACGTCAGGCTTTTTATTGGCGTTGGCGCTAAAACCATGTGGCTTATCCTGAGGGGGTTTTGCGGTCTCCGGAAATCTAGAAAGTATCTCTTCTATTGAAGAAATAGAATCGCGCGAGGTGAGCCTCACCATACACAACTCCAGGACGATTCTTTCAGGAAGAAGCTCTCTTATCATCCTTAGGCTATTTGAGATTATATTAATGATGTAGAATATATCTCCCTTGGAAAGCGGCTGGGACTGTCTCTCGACAATGTCTATTGATTCTTTCGGCAGGTCAATAAATTCCTCTGATGCTGCACCGGACTTTGCAATCATTATGTTTCTAAAATGTTCGAGCAGCTCCAGGAGGAATTGCCTGGGATCCTTCCCTGAATTCAGAAGGTCATCTATTAAATGTATGGCTCGCCTTGTGTCCTTATTGATAATCATATCAGCGCATTGAAAAAGAACCTCCTGATCTATAAGGCCAAGGGATTCAACAACATCTTTAAGATGGACTCTGCCTTTAGCAAAAGACGAGACCTGGTCCAATATGCTTTCTGCATCGCGCATACTACCGTCTGATGCCTTAGCCACATATAAGAAAACATCGTCATCTACATCTATCTTCTCCTCTTTGGCTATCTCCTTGAGCTTCAACACAATACTTTTTATAGGGATACGCCTGAAGTCAAACCGCTGGCAGCGAGAAAGTATAGTTGCAAGAAGTTTGTGCGGTTCTGTTGTGGCAAATATGAATTTTACGTGAGGCG
>CAYZNX010000233.1:0-2139 GCA_964479825.1 uncultured Planctomycetia bacterium
TTATTTCACATCCATTACGAATAAATCAAAGAATACGCATAAACGAGGTTAGATTAATAGGGCCTGACGGTGAACAGATGGGTACTGTTCCTACGCAAGATGCCTTGCAAAAGGCCCAAGAGTCAGGGCTTGATTTGGTAGAGGTTGCGCCCCAGGCAAAGCCCCCTGTTTGCCGCATAATGGACTATAGTAAGTATAAATATGATCAGGAAAAAAAAGAAAAGGAGGCGCGCAAGCATCAGAAGATTATACATTTAAAAGAGATAAAGATGAAGCCCAATATAGAAGAGCATGATTACCAGGTCAAGCTTTATCATCTCAAGCGGTTTTTGACAAGGGGAGACAAGGCAAAGCTCACAATGACTTTTAGAGGCAGAGAGATGAGCCATATGGATATCGGCAGGAAGGTTTTGGACAGGCTTATCTCTGATCTTGTTGAAGTTGGCGAGATTGAAAAAGGGCCTACCAGAGAAGGAAGGAATATAATAATTAATTTTACGCCGCGCTCCAAGAGCGTGGTTGAGAAATAAGTATTCGTGAATCGGTTTATCCTGCACCATATTGGTGCTGGATTTACACCCGTGGCGCGGGGTTTGCTACCCACGATACCCGAATACGTCGAGAAAGAGAGCATCATATGCCGAAGCTAAAGACCAATAAAAGCGTTAAAAAGAGGTTTAGGCTGACAAAGACAGGGAAGCTCAAGAGATTTAGAGCAGGGAGAAGGCATCTTTTAAGTTCAAAGTCCTCGGACCGAAAGCGCTCGTTAAGAAAGAGTGTGCTTGTTGAGGGGATGGAGAAGAAGATAATAAAGAAACTGTTGCCGTATGGGTAAAAAGTAGCGAAAAATTACATTTTTCATTAACACTTTATAGAAGGAGACAGCAAACATGGCACGTGTAAAATATGGACCAGCATCAAGGGCCCGCAGGAAAAAGGTTTCCAAGATGGCAAAGGGGCAACGGGGCGGAAGGAGTAAATGGCATAGGATTGCAATGGAGTCTGTAAATAAGGCCCTTGCCTATAGCACTAGAGACAGAAGATATAAAAAAAGGACCTTTAGAAGGCTTTGGATTTTGAGGATCTCTAATGCGTGCAAGGAGTTAGGGATCTCTTATAGTAAGTTTATAAAGAGTCTTATAGATTCTAAGGTGCATCTGAACAGGAAAATCTTGGCAGAGCTGGCAGTGAATGATAGACAAGCGTTTAAGAAATTAGTGGAAAACATTCAGAAGAAATAATCAAGTAACCCATCTGTCCGAACTTAAAGGAGTATTATGTATATAGTAATAGTTGGTTGTGGCAGGGTTGGTTCAGAGCTTGCAAAGCTCCTTTCTCAGGAAGGTCATAATGTAGTTGTAATAGATAAAAAGCAGAAGTCTTTTGAAAGGCTTGGGCAGACCTTTAACGGAGTAACGCTTGTAGGAAATGGTTTTGATATCGAACTTTTAAAAGAGGCCGGGATAGAACGCTCAGATGCCTTCTGTGCTGTCACAAATGGAGATAATACAAATATCATGGCAGCCCAGGTGGCAAAGAAGATATTCAAGGTGCCAAAGGTTATCGCAAGGATATACGATCCAGAGAGGGCGCATATATACCATAAACTCGGCCTTGATGTTATAAGCGGAACACTGCTTTTAGCTGCGATGATAAGGGACAAGATTATAGAGAGCCATTTCACAAGTTACCTGATAGAAAGCGGAGAGTTAGGCGTAATAGAAATAAAGGTAACAGAAAGATTTGCCGGGAAGGCTGTTTCAGAGTTGAATATACCAGGAGAATTTTTGATCGCAGCTGTCTTAAAGAAGAAAGGCGTTATTATTCCAGGACCAGATACAAAATTAGACAAAAATGACATCCTTATGGCTGTTGTAAAAACAGCAAGCCTTAAAAAGATAAGGGATTTTTTTGGCCTTTAGGAATTATAGGTCCTTCGACTGCTCCTTGTTCAGTCGCAGTCTCAGGATCAAACTTTGCTTCGCAAAGTTTGGAGGGAACTTTATGCACATCATAATTGTGGGTGGTGGAAATGTAGGTTATTATCTTGCTAAGAGATTAGCCCAGGATAAACACATTGTAAGTGTAATAGAGAAGGATAAGGCCTTGTGCGAGAAAATAGCCAAAGAATTAAACATC
>CAYZNX010000234.1:0-2133 GCA_964479825.1 uncultured Planctomycetia bacterium
ATTATAAACCAGAGGAGAATATTATAATCGGGAATACTAGTTTTTATGGCGCCATCAGCGGCGAGGCCTATATCAGAGGCGTTGCAGGGGAAAGATTTTGTATACGTAATTCAGGATTATGGGCGGTTGTGGAGGGCACAGGCGACCATGGATGCGAATATATGACAGGCGGAAGGGTTGTTGTTCTGGGCAAGACCGGGAGAAATTTTGCTGCTGGCATGAGCGGAGGCATAGCATATGTATATGACGGGAAAGGCGATTTTAGAAAAAGATGCAATACTGATATGGCAGAGCTGGATGGCCTGGGAGAGGAAGATGTATCTACTGTAAAGCGTCTCGTTTCCGAGCACCTTAGATACACAAAGAGTGGATTGGCGAAAAGAATACTGGATAACTTTGGCAGAGAGATGAATAAATTCATCAGGGTCATGCCTATAGAATACAAACGGATTCTGGAAGGCAGGACAATTGAGAAAAAACTGGGCCTAACAGAGGTGTCAGATGGGTGATCTGAGAGGCTTCTTAAAAGTTAAGCGGCAAGGTTCTGGATACAGACCTGTTTGCGAGAGGGTAAAGGACTTCGGTCAGGTGTCTATGGTCCGTGACGATTCTATCTCACAGGAGCAGGCATCGCGCTGTATGGATTGCGGCACGCCTTTTTGTCATTGGGGCTGCCCTGTAGGGAACTATATCCCTGAATGGAATGATTTAATGTATCATGGGCACTGGGAAAAGGCTTTTAGGTTGCTGGATGCGAGTAATTCCCTTCCTGAGATTACGGGAAGGGTTTGTCCTGCAACATGTGAATATGCGTGTGTATTAGGCATCAATGACGACCCTGTAACAATAAGGGAGAATGAGCTTGCAATAATCGAACATGCCTTTACGCATGGCCTTGTAAGGCCAAGGCCGCCAAAGGTGCGGACCAATAAAAAGGTCGCTGTTGTCGGCTCAGGGCCGGCAGGCCTTTCCTGCGCAGCCGAGGTCAATAAAAAAGGGCATAACGTGGTTGTATTTGAGAGAGATGATAAGCTCGGAGGCATTCTCAGATACGGCATACCTGATTTTAAATTAGAAAAATGGGTTATTGATAGGCGGCTTGATATTCTGAAGAGAGAAGGTGTTATTTTCAAAGCAGGCATACATGTTGGCGTGGATTTATGTAGTAGCAAATTAAAGACGGAGTTTAATGCGATCTGTCTGGCTGGCGGCTCCAGTGTTCCCAGAGATTTAGAGATAGAAGGAAGAAATCTAAAAGGCATTTATTTTGCGATGGACTATTTGACCCAGTCCAATAGAAGGGTTGCGGGCGAAATTATTTCAGAAGATAATCTTATTGACGCAAATGGTAAAAACGTGGTAGTTATTGGAGGCGGAGATACCGGGGCTGACTGCGTAGGGACTGCTTGCAGGCAGGGCGCCAAAACCGTTATCCAGATAGAGGTCTTGCCAAAGCCGCCGGAGTGCAGGACAGATGATTATCCTTGGCCTAATTATCCTTTGCTTTTAAAGATATCCAGTTCTCATGAAGAGGGCTGCGGCCGCGATTGGGCAGTGCTTACAAAGAGATTCATAGGCGAACAGGGCCTTGTCAAAAAGATTTCATGCGTGCGGGTAGAATTTTCAAATAGCAATAAGAATGCATGCCCTGTTATGAGAGAGATTGAGGGCAGCGAGTTTGAAATAGACGCTGATATTGTGCTGCTGGCCATAGGGTTTCTGCACCCAGAAAAAAAAGGGTTGCTTTCCGAGCTCGCTTTAGAGTATGATAATAGAGGGAACGTAAAGACAGATAAAGGCTACATGACCTCCCAAAGAGGCATTTTTTCTGCAGGCGATATGCGGCGCGGCCAATCCTTGATTGTCTGGGCCATTAGCGAAGGCCTTAGAGCTGCAGAAGCTATAGACGCTTACCTGAAAAAGCAACTAAGAACGTAATCGGTGAGTTAACAGGGGTGAGGGAGATCCTTTGTCGCTTCGCTCCTCAGGATGAGGGGTCGGGAAACAGATGAGAAACACCCCGACCCCTCAATTAACCCTTTAGGGTTTCATGTCTCTATCGCTTCGATAGGCCTAATTTCACATTTTGTGCAATGCTTATTTTGTGAAGTTAAGCTCTGACAGCCTCCAGCC
>CAYZNX010000235.1:0-2123 GCA_964479825.1 uncultured Planctomycetia bacterium
TTATTTGTCTGTATCTGGCTGGCTATGGATGTCTCTTTCAACCTATTTAAAACAATATGCAAAATCCTCTCATTTGTCTCTAACTCCCTCTTAAGTGCATTATACCTTATTATCTTCCGCTCAAATTCAAGGGCATTATCCCTCTCCCCATCCAGCACTATTTTCAATTTATTTTCTTCCTGCTGGGCATTATTATATCCTGTTTCTATCTCTCCTAACGCATTATTGTACTCTGTTTCCAACTCAGAATTAAGAAGCGACTTAAGATAACCAATATTTTCTAAAAGTCTTATCATTTTAGGATGTTTATGTTTGTATACCTTTTTGTATTCAACTAACAAGGCCTCCTGTTTGTAATACTCCTCTTTTAATCGCTGCAGGTTCTTATTGTTTACTAAAGGCGCTGGCAGATTGTCAAGGGTCAGACTACCCCTTTGTTCTAAGAGATTTTTATAAGCAGTCTCTGCCTGAATCCTTCTTTTCTTGGCATCTAAATAGCTGGCATTGAGCCTAGTCAATGCGTCATTGATTACGGCCTGCTGATTCTCTATAGAAAAAATGCCGTTTCTTTCTTTGTATGCCTGAAGTTCAAGTTCTGCATTGCTTACTTTTTTCTTCTGTTCCTCAACCTCATCCTTTAACCATTCCTGGGCCTGTTTAGATGTATTAATTTTTAAATAGATGTTGGAATTGACATAAACCTTGGCAAACTCATTCGCTATAAGGCTAGCCAGCTTAGGGTCTTTATCAGGGACATCTATTTCTATAATCCTCGTATCTCTGATAAGTTTTACGCGTACCTTTTTCAGCAATGTCAATATTGGGTCTTTTGATTTTTTGAATTCTTCCCTGTTAGCCAGCTTCAAATTATTCATAACATGATGCGCTGTGCGCCTGCTTTTAATTATCTCCTGCTGTGTCTCTATATAATCCCTATATAGGTAATACTCGGTCTCTCCGAGAGTCATGACATCTGTCTCCGGTAAGACATCCGGGCTTGTCACATCTACAACAACAGTAGCTTGAGCTTGATAAACTGGCTTTTGCACAAATGTCGCTATAGTTATACTAGTGACACTGATAAAAAAGAAACTTATAAAAGTCCATCTTCTCCGCCGTAAGACTGCCAGATAATCCCTTAAGTGTAAATATTTGTTAATATAAGTAACTGGCATATTTTCCTCTTAAAAAAAGCTTTCAGGGACAACAATAATGTCGCCTGCCTGCACTGGCACATCCTTATTCTTATCGCCCTTATTCGTTATATCAGTTGCCTTTATTGGTATAGTAATCTGCACGCCATTTTCTGTCCGCAATATCTTTGTCACATTAGGCGCTGCGCCCTTTTTAAAACCACCTGCCATGGTGATAGCTTCCAATGCCGTAGTAGGCCTATCCTTGAAAAGCTCATATTCGCCTGGCCTATTGACAAATCCCATTACAAAGACCTTCTTTGGATGGTACTCTTTAATAAAAATATTTACCTGAGGGTTAACTAAGTAGTCCTTCTCCAATAAAAATCGTATCTTTTCTTCAACCTCATTTACTGACAGGTCTTTAACATGGACTGTTCCAAGCAGAGGAAACATAATCTCGCCTTTTGACGTAACCCTGACCTCGGATGTAAGGTCTGGCTGTTCATATACAGTTATTACTAAAACATCGCCTGCTTCTAATCTATATTCTTCAGAATAGACATAAGAAATGCTGGGATTTAGGGTTAGGAATAGTAATAATATTATTAATCTCTGTAATCTTATTCTGGTTGCTGTAATCATTATCTTAAAATATTGCCCTTGCGCTAAACGTAATCAGATTTTTATTGTACTCAAAAAAATCAAAATTAGAATCCCTGATTATATGCTCTGCCTTTAATGTCAATGACAACCATCTCTTAAGGTAATATCTTAGACCTGCCCCAAGCGCATAATATCTGTCTTTCCTTTTCATTGTCTCATCGCCTTCTGTGGTTTCCTCGGGATAAGAATTTATCTGATATACGCCTGTCAGAAAACCGAGCAGTTTAGGCGTAAAAAAATGGTCAAACACTGTGGAGACGTTTTCTACAGTGTAAAAATTATTTGTGCCATATGTAGACTCATAAGCAGTCCTCAAAAATGAAA
>CAYZNX010000236.1:0-2113 GCA_964479825.1 uncultured Planctomycetia bacterium
TATTGTTCAAAACGACAGTTTTGCCGCTAAGAACTAATTTTACAGTGTAGTAGCATAGCGCATAGGGCATGGCGCATAGCGTATCTTTTTCTATCTGCGCTATGCGTTATGATAGAAAGGTGTTTTATGAAAGTTATACTAATAGAAGACGTGCAGAAGTTAGGCTCTATGGGTGAGGTCATCCAGGTAAAAGAAGGTTATGCTAGAAATTTTTTATTTCCAAAAAATCTAGCAAAATCAGCAACTGTTTCAAATTTAAAAGGCGTCGAAGAAATCAAAAAGAGAAAAATGCTGGCACTTATGAAGGAAAAAAGAACAGCCGAGGAGCTTAGAGACAAGCTTTCTCTTGTCTCTTGCACGATCCCTGTTGAGGCAGATGAGGAGGACAGGCTTTTCGGAAGCGTGACCAGTCAGGATATTGCCCGCGCATTTGAAGAGGAAGGCATATCAATAGATAAACGCAAGATAATCCTGGATGAGCCAATAAAAAAATTAGGCGTATATCATGTCTCTGTAAAGCTTCATCCTGAGGTCAGAGCTGAAGTGAAGGTGTGGGTGGTTAAGAGATAACCGCGGAACTACATGGATAAAGTCGATATTAGTCTTGAAAAGATGCCGCCGCAGAATTTAGAGGCAGAGATGTCTGTGCTGGGTTCGATGCTCATAGAGGAGCACGCCATAGCAGATGCCATAGAAATACTCGACGGCCCTTGTTTTTATAATGAAAAAAATCGCAGGATATTTGAGTGTATATTAAAGTTATACAGCGAAAATAAGGCAGTTGACATAGTTACACTTATAGAAGAATTGAAGAAGACTGAGGACTTTGAGAAAATAGGCGGGGTGACGTATGTGACGAATCTTGCTACGCAAGTGCCTACCGCTGCAAATGTAAAACATTATGCCCGAATCGTAAAGGAGAAGGGCATATTGCGGAACCTGATTTATACTGCTACAAACATTATAACGGAGAGCTATGATTCGCATGGCGAGGTCAATAGGATTCTCGACAGGGCAGAACGCATGATATTTGAGATATCCTCTAAGAAGGTAGATTCAAATTTTGCCCCTATCAAGGAGGTTATAAAGGATAGCATAGAGACGATTGACACGCTTTATCAGAAAAAGGCGCACGTTACTGGTATCCCTACAGGTTTTGCTGACTTCGACAGTCTTACAGCAGGGCTGCATCCTTCGGATTTGATTGTATTTGCTGGAAGGCCGTCCATGGGCAAAAGCGCATTGATGACTTCTATAGCAGAGCACGTCGGAGTAGCTGAGAAGATACCGCTTGTAATTTTCAGTCTTGAGATGTCCAAGGAACAGCTGGTTCAGAGGATGCTTTGTTCTCATGCGCGCGTAAATGCGCACAATGTGAGAACGGGTTTCCTGTCACAGTCTGATTGGCCCCGGCTTACAAATGCCGCGGGAAAACTTTCAGACGCACCTATCTTTATAGATGATACAGCAGGGCTTTCTGTCCTGGAGCTGCGGGCAAAGTCAAGGAGGCTTAAGTCGCAGCACAATATACAATTGATAATAGTGGATTATCTTCAATTGATGCAGGGTCTGCCAGGGGCTGAAAATAGACAACAGGAGATATCCGAGATTTCTAGATCTCTAAAGGCGCTCGCGAGAGAATTAAACGTCCCTCTCATAGCAGTTAGCCAGCTCTCGAGGGCAGTTGAGTCGCGGCAGGACCGCAGGCCTCAGCTTTCGGATTTAAGAGAGTCTGGCGCAATAGAACAGGACGCGGATTTAGTGGGATTGATTTTAAGGGAGGAGTATTATAATCCGACAGAAGAAAATAGAGGCATAGCAGAGGTTATCATAGCGAAGCAGCGCAACGGTCCTGTGGGCTCGCTTAGGTTGACGTTTATTAAAGAATACGCCAGGTTTGAAAATCTAGCCATGGTAGGAGAGGAGATAATAGACTGAGGTCGTAACCGGTGAGTTAACAGGGGTAATATTGCTTCTCTAAGGCCAGCGGGTCCTGTCTGCCAATCCACCTCGCCAGTGCCTCGCTTGCGCCCCGCTGGCTGCGGGAACCCAGCCTTCAGGCTGTCAGAGCTTAACTTCACAAAATAAGCATTGCAGAAAATGTGAAGTTAAT
>CAYZNX010000237.1:0-2080 GCA_964479825.1 uncultured Planctomycetia bacterium
AAATCTTCTTTATCTGGCTTTCGTATTTTATCTTGAATTTAGAAAGAGCTTTTTCAGCGCTTATTTCAAGAGCGCTTAAGTTTTTTACATCTTTCACTTCCCTTATCTCATCTCCGATTTTCTGTCCTAAGCTATCTGATAAAGAATGTGCAGGGTCTGTTGAGACAAGGAGTGTTTTAAAATCTTTGGCTAAATAAAGACCTGTGCTTGAGGCACAGGTCGTCTTTCCTACACCGCCTTTCCCGCCGAAGAGAATTAATTTTAACGCATCTTCTTTTAATCCTGTTAATGCCATTTAGCATTTCTTCATTCTTACCTCTAAGATGCCGTTTTTATAACTTGAGGTAAGGGTATCAGGCTTTACTTTTTGGGGAAGTAAAACTTCTTTGCGGTATTTTCTATCTTTACTAACCGCTTTTATCTCTAATATATCTCCTTTTAAATCCAACGATATACCTTCTTCGCTAATTCCTGGCATCTCAGCCATAACAACAATCTCTTCTTTCTCATCAAAGACATCACAAATAGGTTCTCTCTCTTCCTCAACTGTAGGCCCCTTGGGGGTTTTCTTAACATTTCCAAAAGGCTCTAACTCTACGGCCTTACCTCCAACCGCTGTCTTTATAGAAAAGCCAAATACCCCTTTCATCCCTTCTTTAAGATGGCTTAAATCTATTTCGCCTTCTTTCTTGATTTCGCCGCCTGCCTCTTTTAATTCTGCGGCCAGGTCAACTAATTTCTCAATGCCTTTAAATAAACCGCCTAAACTTAATTTTCCTATTCCAAAATCAATATCCAGTCCTTCATCTTCCTTCTTGCCTTTTTTCTTCATTATCACCCTACCTCCTCATCCTCTGTCTTTGCCTCTCCTATAGTTATATTATTATCTTCTTCGGTAACTTTCGGCTTTACTACAACCCCTTTACCTTTACAAGTTAAACAGGGCATGCTACTACCACGTTCCCTGCCCAAACCTTTACATAAGGGACAAATCTCAATATGATTGCTCTCTATAGGTACAACGCCTTTACCCTTACAAACATTACAGGTAAGGTCTCTATTTAAATGTGATCTTCCATTTCCATTGCAATAAGCGCAGATAACCGCCGGCCCAGGAACCCGAACTGTGCCTGTTCCTGCACAGGCAGGGCATCTTATCGCTTTATTATGAGATATGATTCCTTTTCCGTTACAAAAACCGCAGGTATAATCATTTCTATTTAAGACTTCGCCCTTTTGACCTATTTTCTGGCTCTGCCAGTCAAAAACCTTCCATTCCATTTTAGGCCTCTTTAGGAAATCTTTAATACCTTATCGACATTGTTGTTAGGGGTTTTCTGGGAGATATACCTCTATGTTCCTTTCCTCTTTCCCACTCACTTATTTCTTTCTGCAGCTTCTCTATACGTTGAGCAATGCCATTTAATCGCGTTTGAGCGCTCTTTCTTCTTTTATCTAAGCTGAATTTTTCTTTTTCTAATCTGGATCTTTCCCGGTCAAGCACATATAATTCTAAGTAACTTGACCTCATAGCCTTTGGAATAGAACGCGCGCCTATGGAGTGCATTCCTTTTATATCGCTTACTGTCTGAAGTTGAGACATACTCTTCATCCCGCACCTTCCTTTCTATTCACGATTTTACCCCACACCCATTAACTTCATTCTTAGTATTTCTGAATTTTTAGAAGGTGCGGGATTCATCGCATCCACCTCCCTCTTTCTTTAGTCCTCTACTTAAATATGCTTTTCCACCAATTGTTTCACTATCTCTTTTACCCTGTTTTGATTAGTCTTAGAACCCACTCTGCTTGTCTCAGAAGATAAGATATCCTGGCACATCTGCGTAAAGACCCCGTTGGATTGCGCAAGAGTAATGTGCTGAGTGCCAAGAGTCTTGCCAATCATAATGCAGGCACGGATAGTTGGTGGAAATTCACATTTGCCAGAGTCGCGTAATTCCCGAACAATATTCACAATGGTCTCGGCATCTTTTCTGGGGAGTTTGGACTTTGCCCGGGTTATGGCGATCTCTGTCTCATAGTCAAAATAATCCAGGTCGATGGTAATCATCCTATCACG
>CAYZNX010000238.1:0-2071 GCA_964479825.1 uncultured Planctomycetia bacterium
TGTCAAGTCCAGAAAAGGCGGGGTAATGCCCCAGATTGAAGCCGGCGAGAAGGTAACCACGGTTGAAGAAGCCGTTGAGAAAAAGGGTAAGAAAAAAGGCAGAAAGAAAAGAGGCAGAAAGAAGAAATAACTCGGCTCACCCCCAACTTAGCAAAGAGTTAAAACAAGATACCTTAAAAAGCTAAGAGAGGGTAGCTCAAAAGTGGGGTGGGATTATGAGTGAGATAAAATGTGGTTTTTGTAAAGGCACAGGAAAAGACCCTTTCAACCTTCTATCCAAACTGGCTGCTTGCCAGGTATGCGGAGGGAGAGGAAAAGTTGATGTTGAAGAGCCTATAATTAAATGCGCTTTTTGCAAGGGTAGTGGTGTACACCCTCATAGTCGAGTCAGTTGTTCCGCATGTGGAGGTAAGGGGAGTGTTACGGCTAAAGGTGCTAAAGAAAAATGTCCCAACTGCAGCGGTATAGGCTATAAAGTAGATGGAAACCTCCCCTGCAGCGTTTGTGGGGGAAGCGGTGTTATTCATAAAAGGAGCTAATATGGCCAATATATCAAGTGATATGAAATCTCTTTGTGAAGATATTGCCACTGGACATGAAGACAGAAAAAGAAGTATTAAAAACTTAAGAGAACAAGCAGAATCTATCAGGGACAATGCCAGAAAATTTGTGAGTGATTGCAGAAAACTTCACGAAGAGATGGCCAAGGATTTAAGAAAAGACCTTGCAGTGAACAGAGAAGACTTGGTTAAAAACGTTAATGACCTAAGAGAGGAATTCAGAAAAAAAGAGAAAGAAATAAGGGCGGATTTGGCTGAAGCAAGCAAAATCTGGAATAAAGTACACCAGACTTTGAGAAGTAAAAAATACGAATCTAAGAAAGAGAGGTGAGTCAAATGATTGATGAGATGACTACTGTACTCGAACCAAGTCCTCTACCAGATTTTGTAGAGACGAAGCACACCAAAGATATTACTAAGAGGGCTCTTACCTATATCAAGGCAGGTTTCCCAGTCCATTTTAGGGGGATCTCTGGCAGCGGAAAGACCACATTAGCTATGCATGTTGCAAGTAAGCTCAAAAGGCCAGTGGTGATGATTCATGGAGATGAAGAGTTCACAACCTCTGATTTGGTTGGTGGCGAATACGGTTATAGATTTAGAAAAGTCGTGGATCGTTTTGTATCTAGAGTTTTAAAGATGGAAGAGGATATGACCAAGCACTGGGTGGATAACCGCCTAACCGTTGCCTGTAAATACGGGTTCACGCTTATCTACGATGAATTCACGCGTTCCAGACCAGAGGCAAATAATATCCTCCTTGCGATCTTACAAGAGAAGATAATGGATCTACCTGTAGGTAGAGGTGGCGAAGAGCCATACTTAAAGGTTCACCCAGAGTTTACTGCTATCTTTACCAGCAATCCTGAGGAATATGCTGGGGTACACAGAAGCCAGGATGCCCTGCGCGATAGGATGATTACCATAGACCTCGATTATTTCGACTATGAGACAGAGGTTGCCATAACCCGGGCGAAGTCCAAACTTCCCAGGCGAGACGCTGAGATCATCGTTAATATCGTCCGGGAATTGAGAGACTCTGGTAAGTGTGAATTTGCACCAACTATCCGTGCATGCCTTATGATCGCAAAAACTCTTAGCGCTCAACAAATTACTCTTAGTCAAGCCAACGGCGTTTTTAGACAGATGTGTCAGGATATCTTATCTTCTGAAACGAGCAGAGTGGGCTCTAAGACAAATCAGAATAGAATTAAAGCTATAGTTGGAGATATAGTTGAAAAGTATATGAATAACGGTTTCGAATTATCTCTGGGATTAAAAAAGAGGTAGGTATAAGGATGAGTCTTATACGCGTATTTACAAAAATGGATGATAAATTTAAACTCGCACTTCCTCGGGGCATCCGTAAAGCACTTGGTATTAAACCAGGCAATAAATTGGAATTGATCATTGGGGGGATAAATAAGGCAAGGAAATTACTCGTTGCTAAAGAAAGAAGGAGGTATGGGCGATGAAAAGTATGTCTCAACTTCAGACGGTAAGCGATATAA
>CAYZNX010000239.1:0-2064 GCA_964479825.1 uncultured Planctomycetia bacterium
AATGCACAAAATGTGAAATTAAGCTTGGTTGGGGTTTCGGATTGTATCAAAAATGAGAAAAGCCTTCAGGTCTGACCTTTTTTACACTGCCGTTCTTATATGCCAGATTAAATCCTCCATGCCTTCCGCAGATCTCGCCTATTTCTGAAAGCCGAGTCTTAAAAGGCCATGTCCTTATTAATCTCTCTTTTTCACTTTGAGGCATAGTAAAAATCAATTCAAAATCCTCCCCATCCCTTATCGCAGAGTCAAAGTCTTTAGCATCCTTGGAAACTGGTATTTGTTTTTCAAAAATTAGAGCCCCTGCTTCACTTGCATCAAGGACATGGCCAAGGTCAGACAATAATCCATCTGATATATCTATCGCAGCGTGAATCCTGAAATTCCCTGCTAAAAAACGCGCCTCTTTTAATCTTGGGACAAAATCAAGATGTTTATGTCTGAATGTGCCGCCTATAGCCCCTGTAACAAATATCCCATCGCCCTCCTTGGCATTGCTGCGTAAAAGCAGGTGGTTTTTTTCCACCTCCCCTAGAAGGGAGATATCTATAATAATCTTATTAGACTCAATAGTATCCCCTCCTCCTATGTCTATATTAAATCTATTTGCAGCATCTCGTATGCCTCTGTATAATGCGTCAGTGTATTTAACATCCAGAGAGCCAGGCACGCCTAAAGAAATCAATGCTGCCTTGGGCAGGCCTCCCATTGCAGCTATATCGCTAATACTTGCATTAATGGCCTTCTTACCTATCAAATAACCGCCTGCATTTCTATAAAAATGGGTCCCTTCAAGCATCATATCTGACGTAAACAAAAGATATTTGCCTTTTTTGTAACTAATGACAGCTGCATCGTCTCCAATGCCTTTTATAACTCTATGAGATGCCTTTATGTGCTTAGCTACTCTCTCTATAAAATTAAATTCTCCTAAATCCTTTAATCTCATAAATACCTGATTCTGTTATTATAGCTGTAATAAGTTTATTAGGGGTAACGTCAAACGCTGGATTAAAGACCTTTGACCTCGCCGGGGCAGTCTGTTTTGACCCTGCGTAAAGCAGTTCATCATGCCTACGTTCCTCTATAGGGATATCCCTGCCTGTCCTTATATCCTTGTCTATCGTAGAACTCGGGGCAGCAACATAAAAAGGTATTCTGTGGTAATTGGCAAGGATTGCAAGGCCATATGTACCAACCTTATTTGCCGTGTCGCCGTTTCTCGCAATCCTATCAGCGCCGACAATAATCTTTGTTACGTGTTTATTTTTTATAGCCGAGGCTGCCATATCATCGCATATCAATGTAGCGTCTATATTGTTCTGCATGAGTTCCCACATAGTAAGGCGCGAACCCTGCATAAGAGGCCTGGTCTCATCGACAAAGACCTTGAAGGCCTTCCCCTGCCTTTTGGCCTCGTAAAAAATAGATAACGCCGTGCCATACCCTGCAGTCGCAAGCATGCCTGCATTGCAATGCGTAAGCACTACGTCTCTATGTTTTATTAACCTCGCTCCATTCTCTCCAATTGCGCGGCACATATCCCTATCTTCTTTTAATATATCCAGCGCCTCTTTTAAAATTCCTTTCCTTATTTCCTGCATACTGCAGGATTTAGAAAGCAGTGCAAAAGTCCTTTCCATTCTATTTAATGCCCAGGATAGGTTTACAGCTGTAGGCCTTGTCTTTCTTAACTCCCGAGAGGCGCTTTCTAAATCCTTCATTATGCCCTTTAATGTCTTTGATTTTGAATTCAAAACTGCAAGCGCATAACCTAAGGCAACTGAAACGCCTATAAGAGGCGCGCCACGGATCCTTAATTTTTTTATCGCCTCGCATAAGATGCCGATATCCCTGCACTTAATATACCTTAATCTCGAAGGCAGTTCTGTCTGGTCGATAAATACTATTTTATTATTTTCCCATCTTATCGGTTCTAATAACATAGCTGCAACTCCTATCTTAAGTCTACTACTACACTGTAAAATTAGTTTTTAGCGGCAAAACTATCGTTTTGAACAATAGAAAATCGAAATTAGACCGTCCGCCACACATATTGGCGGA
>CAYZNX010000240.1:0-2060 GCA_964479825.1 uncultured Planctomycetia bacterium
GCGGTCTAATGTTCAATTGTTCTATTGTTCAAAAAGAAATACATGGCATTTTTATTTGTAAAGTTAGGGGATGCAGGGAAGTTAAAGGGAAGCTGAAATGCTGATATTTTCGCGCATTACAAAATTTATTACCGAGGTCAAGGTCGAGATGCAAAAGGTTTCATGGTCTAGCAGAAATGAATTAATAGGCTCTACCGGCGTAGTCATTATTTCTACAGCCCTTCTGGCTGTATTTATTGGTATAGTGGATTTAATATTATCGCGTTTCGTAAGTATCCTTTTAAGATAGCGTTAGAGAATATGAGTCATAAGTGGTACGTTATACATACATTAACAGGACAAGAGGAAAAGGTAAAGGCAAGCATTGAAAATAAGATACAGGAAGGCACGTTGAAAGAACGCGTTTTCCATGTCCTCATACCTACCGAACAGGTCTCTGAGGTGAAAGACGGAAGGAAAAAAATATCGCTCAGAAAATTTTTCCCGGGGTATGTACTTGTTGAAATAGATATGGACGATGAGATCTGGTATACGATAAGGAATATCCCAGGCGTTACAGGTTTCATAGGCACTAAGGCAAGGCCTATACCGTTGTTAGATGCCGAGGTCAATCATATAATAAAACAGGCTGAGGAAAGGAAAGAAAAACCAACGCCTAAGATAGTTTTTGAAAAAGGCGACAATGTAAAGGTCATTGAAGGCCCTTTTGTAAATTTTAATGGCACTGTAGACGAAGTCAATCCTGACAAAGGCAAGATAAAGGTGATGGTTTTAATATTTGGCAGGGCCACGCCGGTAATGCTGGAGTATTGGCAGGTGGAAAAGTTGTAGATCGCA
The DNA here is from genome assembly GCA_964479825.1 of uncultured Planctomycetia bacterium. GTDB lineage: Bacteria > Omnitrophota > Gorgyraeia > Gorgyraeales > Gorgyraeaceae > CAYZNX01. The sequence goes on from CAYZNX010000240.1 coordinate 838, forward strand.
GAAGGATGTAAAATGGCAAAGAAGGTAAAGTTGATAATAAAATTACACGTCACAGGTGGCCAGGCCAATCCTGCGCCTCCTGTGGGCCCTGCGTTAGGCCAGCACGGCGTAAATATAATGGAATTTTGCAAGTCTTTTAACGAAAAGACAAAGGATAGACCAGGGTTAGTGCTTCCAGTGGTTATAAGTGTTTACGAAGATAAGTCGTTTTCATTTATCATTAAAAGCCCGCCATGTTCGGTCCTGCTGAAACGCTCATGCGGCATAGCAAAGGCCTCTGGCCAGCCAAACAAAGAAAAGATCGGCAAGGTGACTAAGGCCCAGGTCAAAGAGATCGCTCAGACAAAAATAAAAGATCTCAATGCTGCAGACATTGAGGCCGCAATGCGGACGATTGAAGGCACTGCAAGAAGCATGGGTATAGAGGTGGTTGAATGAGTAAGAGGACAAAGGAGTTTGATAAGGTCGTAGATAAGAATAAGGTGTATTCATTAGAAGAGGCTGTTTCAATCCTCAAAAAAGCGCCCCATGCGAGATTTGATGAAACAGTTGAACTTGCCATCAAGCTGAATGTCGATCCAAAACAATCCGAGCAGATGGTTAGAGGCACAGTAATGCTGCCTCATGGTACAGGCAGGGCCGTCAAGGTGCTTGTCCTCTGCAAGGGTGAAGGGGCAAATGAGGCAAAGGCAGCCGGCGCAGACTATGTAGGTGGCACAGAAATGGTCTCAAAGATTAGTTCAGGATGGATTGACTTTGATGTTGTGATAAGCAGTCCTGATATGATGCGCGATGTCGGCAGATTAGGAAAGGTATTAGGCCCAAGAGGGCTCATGCCAAACCCAAAGACAGGGACTGTCACTAATGATTTTACCATGGCCGTAAAAGAGGCAAAGACCGGTAAGATTGAATTCAAACTTGACAAGCTCGGTAATATTAATAGCGGTGTAGGTAAGATTTCATTTGAAGAGAATAAGATTTGCGAAAACATAAATACCCTCATAGAGGCCATAAACAAGGCAAGGCCGCATGGCGTTAAAGGAAAGTACATAAAAAATATATCTGTATCAACGACAATGGGACCGGGATTGAAACTGGACCTTGCAGGGACAGCCTGAAGGCTGGGTTCCTGCAGCCAGCGGGTGACGCCGCTGACAGGTTCCCTGCTTGACCGCAAGCGATAGCGAGGACAAGCAGGGTGTCAGCGGTGGCAGGACCCGCTG
>CAYZNX010000241.1:0-2050 GCA_964479825.1 uncultured Planctomycetia bacterium
CCAGCCCAGCCAGCTAATAAGCCAGTAATGCCTATACTGACAATCATAAGTGCTGGCGCAACCAGCCCAATACTACCTGCCAACACCATTCCAACCCAACCTAATCCTGCAAAACCTGCGAGTGCGGCCTGGAGGGCTGGGGATTTGGCCAATATCTTTCTTATATCGGCCTCTCTAAAGCCTCCATGTCGAAAATCAATAATGATGTCAGCATTTGTAACAATACGAGGCTCTAATTCTTCTATCTTGTCTGTATCAGCCAAGTACACCGCAATAACAACAGCGTCTTCACGCTCACGGAAGCGCTGATGTTTAGATCTGCCTATCTCATCCCATAATTGAAGCACATAGATGTATAACCTCTCTGGTAACGAGAGGCCTTGCTCAAGGATGCTCTCTGGTATAAACACAGGCCATCCAGCAATCTGTCCCACAGATGCCATCGTATTGACAAGAGTGGTCTTACCTATACCGTGAGGGCCATCAACGATGACGAAAATTCTGCTATAAGACCTCGTAGCACGTTCGATCTCGGACTTTAAGAGCGAAAGACCCTCGTATGGTGATAGAATTTTTGATCCCCCACCGCTTTGTGGTGCCCCGAAGGAAAAAAGAGCCAGTAACGGCAAAGTCATAGCTGTAACTATGACGTAGTGCAGATGTAATCTTCTAGCTAAAAAAGATAACGCTTTCTTTTTTGAGCTAAAAAAAAGGCCTTGGGCCGAGGGCAGGTTAACTAAATCAAGTCTTGGCCTATGGCTGTCAATGTATTGTCTTATCCTGTGCCATGCGTTGGAGAATGCCTCGCTAAGCTGCATCAGGATTAGTTTGAGGGGGATAAGTCCGCTGTAGCTTACTAACAGAAATGCAGCTACTGTAAATCCTTCAGAGGTTAGAATATGTGGTTTGGCTGGCAATGGAGTCCTGCCAAGTAAAAGCTCTGTTTCTGCTTGTTGTGCTATGGGTTCTACGTCTATACTTCTAAGGCCTATTTCATCAGTAAGCGTATCCATGCTTCTCTTGATAGCCTTTGCAACTAAGTCAGAACCCTGGCTGAGGTCATAAGCTACAGCCTTCTTTATGCCTTGCGTTTCAATGTTGGCCATAAGATTCCTAAGGCCTGTGAGCATGTCTTTTAAGAATTCATCTTGCTCTCCTGTAATCATCGCGCCTAAAACCTCAATAGCGCGAGAAGATTCTCCCCGTCCAAGATTCTGAACTAAATAATTGTACAGAATTTCGTATTTCGGAGCCTCAAAGGCAAGCTGTAGTTCTGCTAATTTCCTTGCAAGGTCGCCATCATCTGGATTGGCTTTATATTGCTGCGTGAGGAAGGCCAACGGGAGCAGGTCCTTGTAGTTCCATTCATTATAATGGCCGAATTCCTTCAGCAATAAGGCCGTTAATATTACCCTGTAATTTTCATTGCCCTCTATCTGAGAAAGCCTTGTTTCTAATTCAGGATGAAGCTCTAATATCCTCTCTTTGATCTCTCCATTCTCATGGTCCAAAATATATCTTATCCCGATAACCGGGTCACCAGGCTGGCGTTGGGTAGCCACGCTAGTATCTATCATTGCCTCGGCCTTCATTGCCTCTACGCCAGCTAATTCAGCCTGACGCTTAAATATCTTCCTAAGTGTCTCCCTAAACTCTCTCTGTGGCCCCTGAGGTCTACTCCTTCCTCTAGTTAGAGCTACTTGTCTCCCCTGCCACTCTGCTCCAAAGGCACGGAGTTCTTCTCTAAACCATGCTGGCGATAGCACTCGTGGCGGTGCATGGGCTGGGTCTCGGTCAAGGTGGCTCAGTTCATGACGCAAGACGCGCTCGAATTCCAATTCATTGCCAGGAGCAGCTAATCGCAGGTCAAGTTCTATTCTATTCTCTAGAGGCAAGGCCTGGCCAGATTGCATGAAGCGCAGGTTGGTTGAAGCCTGTATTCTTCTGTCATTGCGAGCGAAGCGAAGCAATCTCGGCGACTCTGGACTCAACTCCACAGGCAATGAGATTGCTTCGTCGCCTTCGGCTCCTCGCAATGACATCTCGACTA
>CAYZNX010000242.1:0-2047 GCA_964479825.1 uncultured Planctomycetia bacterium
ATATAACCTCCGCTTTTATAAATTAGCCTCACTGCGTTCGGCTAATTGATATTATTGAATTTCCATACAACAAGTTACCCGCCTTAGCCACAAGGAAAAAACTTCTTAGTATGAAGATTTTGTCATTTGGGCTTCCTTTTCTCTATATCCCTAATCTTATCCCTCAGCTTCGCTGCTTCTTCGAATTCTTCCATCTGTATTGCCTTCTGCAGCCTTTCTTTTAATTCTTGCAATTCGTTCTTGACCTTTACTATTCTTTCTGCCTTCTTTGTTGGCGTCTTGCCGTAATGCTGGGTTGACCCATGAATCCTCTTTAAAAGAGGGAACAGCGCCTCCCTAAATGCTGTATAACAATCTCCGCATCCAAGCCTTCCCACCTTTTTAAAATCATCGTATGTAAGCCCACATCTCTGACACTTAATCCTCTCTTCTTTTTTTGTCTTGCTGGCAGTAAAGGGTGTCCCCATATCAGCAAGCCCGGCCAGAAGATCAGCTAATCCGAAATGGCTCTCCATCTGGGCGCCTTTTTTCTGAGCGCATTCTTCACAGAGATGCAGCTCTGTCATCTTATCGTCTATAATCTCGGTGAGATGCACTGTTGCCTGATCCTTCGCACATATATCACATAGCATAAATCTCCTCCATAAATAATTTCACATTTTCTGCAATGCTTATTTTGTGAAGTTACCGCTAATTTAATACCTCACCCCGCTCGTCTTCGTCAATTTCCTGAACCCCTTCATCAGTTTCAACGTAGTCTCTCCTGGCCTGCCATTCCCTATTATCCTTTTCTCGATACTGACGACAGGGGCGATCTCTGCAGCTGTTCCTGTCAAAAAACATTCGTCTGCCGTGAAAAGATTGTGTCTTGTCAGCACATCTTCTGCTACCTCAAGGCCGATCTTTGGTCCGAGCTCCATCACTACCGCACGCGTAATGCCTTTCAGTATCCCTAGATAAGCAGGCGGGGTAATTAGGGCCCTCTCCTTAATAATAAAAATATTATCACCGGTGCACTCTGCCACGTAACCCGAGGCAGTAAACATTATTGCCTCTTCGTATCCGCTGTTTATCGCCTCTATCTTTGCCAGGATATTATTAAGATAATTCAGTGATTTTATCTGCGGATTAAGCGCCTCTGGTATATTTCTGGGGGTAGGCACTGTAATCAGGCTCAATCCTTCTCTATACAACTTTTCCGGATAGAGCTCGATCTTATCCGTTATAATAATTACAGAGGGGTTCTTGCACTTTCTTGGGTCAAGCCCAAGGTCTCCCACCCCTCTTGTGACAATCAGCCTGATGTAGGCATCGTCAAGCTTATTAATCTTCAATGTATCTACGACCGCCTTTATCAAATCCTCTTTAGAAATTTCTATCTTGAGCATAATGCCATGTGCAGATTCATAGAGTCTGTCAATGTGTTCTTTCAGCTTAAAGACAAGCCTATTATATGAACGGATGCCTTCAAAGACACCGTCACCATATAAAAGACCGTGGTCAAAAACAGAAATAGCCGCATCCTTTTTGTCAAAATATCTGCCATTGATATAGATTTTTAAACCCATATGACCTCCGATTACAGCTTTTCACATTATCCTCCCATCTCTCATCTCCACAATCCTGTCTGCCTTCTTGGCAATGTCCCTATCATGCGTTACAATAACAATTGTAGTATTATTTTTCTTATTGAGATTAAATAAAATATTTAGTATATCCTGGCCCATTAAAGAATCCAAATTCCCGGTCGGCTCATCGCATAGAAGAACATCAGGACTGTTTATAAGGGCGCGTGCTATTGCAACCCTCTGCTGCTCGCCTCCTGAAAGTTCATTTGGCCTATGCCTCAACCTATCCGCCAGTCCAAATTCACGCAATAAACCCTCGGCCTTTTCGTGGCCCTTCTCGCCTTTTATCAGCGCTGGGAGCACTGCATTCTCCAAGGCATTAAATTCAGGCAGGAGGTGGTAAAACTGAAATACAAATCCAATGCTCTGATTCCTTAATCTGGCCCTTTCCTTATCTGGCAGGGCATAGAAATCTCTAT
>CAYZNX010000243.1:0-2020 GCA_964479825.1 uncultured Planctomycetia bacterium
GCATTGGGTCGCTCTGCCGGCACAGTCCAACAAACTCTTTCTTGCGCATTTCCGGTTACAATGTACCCTTTGCAATTCTTTGCTGCGCTTCTACCGGTATTTTCCACTATTAATCTATTACATATATATTTTAATGTACTACCTACACCGAAGGGATTAAAGCTCCTTGGTTCTATCTCTTTTTTGATACGAATAACTGGTTTCATGTAAGATCTCCAGAAATGTTTTATAGGAATCGAAAAAAGTAAGCCGCCTATCGCAGCAATTACCGGATGCAACTCTTCATAAAAACAAGTCCAAGCAAATAAAGCAACTATTATTAATATCGCCCAAATTATAGATTGCATATACCTATAGAACCATTGCAATTTATCACTACTCCTTATGATTTTTATGAATCAATTATCTTCCTCTCCTCATTCGTTATTTTATAAAGGTCATAGTTGTACCTAAGTGTTATAAGGCAAAGGCATAAAAAGCCCTTTAACTCATTCCTCAAAATCAATACCAATGGCAGACAAAATAGCATTAGTTAATGCATCTAAGGTTGCGGGATCTAATGAACCATATTTTCTAATTAAACGGCTTTTATCAATTGCCCTCAATTGGAAACATAATGCAACAGAATCTTGATTAAGTCCTCCAGTGCCCTTTTTAATAAAGCATGTGCCTGGAAGTGAAACACGAGAAAGGTTTGTAGTTAGAGGTATGCAAATAAAAGTAGAGGTGAATCTCCTGAGGTCAGGATTTTGAAATATAATGACAGGTCTTTCTTTGCCCTGTTCTGAACCCTTTACAGGATCAAGGTTTGCAAGAAATACATCCCCTGTTTTGGGATGAATGGAGGTCAATCCTTGGCATCCTCCGCTTCAAGTTGTTTTCTCCATTCGTCAAGATCCATCTCCGCCATTTCCGTAAACTCCAGCCTATCTTTATGTGTTACCACAGGTGGTGCTATTAAGGTGGTTACATTAAGACCAAGTGCTCTTGCGACTTTTTGCAAAGTGGATATGGTTGGTAAATGCCGACCCTGCTCAAGGCGGACAACATTCGGCCTCGCTATTCCTGTTTTTTCTGCAAGTGCTTCCTGAGTTAAACCTTGCCTCTCCCTTGCCTCTCTTACCCTCTGTGCAACGGCCCAGGCAGTAATCCTGTTGGAATCTCCTTCTATTCTGATATGGAATTTTCTCTGACCAATTATACGCCTATATACAGGCTCTCCAAACTGGGATTCAAGGATGCTTTTAGCCTCTATAGTCTGTTTTTTGTATTTCCTTTGTCTCCTTTGAGATGCGTTTAGTCTTGAATCAATATTAAGCATTTATTACCCTCTCAGCTGGCCTCTCTTGGAGAAGAAATCCGTCGTCTCCGATGGATAGTGCTTGCTATTTTAACTCCTTTGGGCTTTACCGTAGCCAATTCCTCTAAAAGCCTGTTATTTTCTTCTCTTAATCGGCTGATTATAGTATTCAATGTACGTACTTCCTGAGATAATCCTTCATTAACTCTTTTCATAGATGAATAGGCGCTATAGAGCTGTTTGTAACGCCTCAGCATGTTGTCATAATGTGCCTGCAAGGCTTTACGCTGATCAACTTGAACAAGATTAGCTATCAAGCTTCCTAAGGTAATTAACCCAAGGAAATCTTCTCCTTTTTTCTTCATTGTCTTTGAGATTACACTCCTTCCTCTAATATTGTAATTAAAGTATCATATTTGATACATTATGTCAAGAAATTATCTATGTGCATTATAAATCACCCGCCCTCAATCATCTTCTATCTTCCTCCGTCACCCCATAAAGCTGATAAACAATATGATCTATCTTCTCATCTGTAACCGCTATCTCCCTTTCAATCTTTTCACGCTCTGTTGATGGTGGAAGGGAGTTTTTCTTTTTGTGCAGTTCGAGCATACGGTCAACAAGGACGGCGAGTTTGTCGTGAATGGCTCAAGGAAACTATAATGTTTTTAGTACCTGTGTCTTTACGGGTAAACCCCTTACAGGTTTCCGTTCTCC
>CAYZNX010000244.1:0-533 GCA_964479825.1 uncultured Planctomycetia bacterium
GGCAAAAAATCCTTGGACTGTAAATAAAAGTAGTCCAAAAGTGGCGATTGGGCAGTGGCATTATTTAGATTAAAGCGCATCACTACTGTATTAATCTCATCTGGCTGGAATGCAAATTGAATCTTAGCATCAGGCATCTCAAAAGAACCTGAAGGATATGAGCCTGATTTTCCTGAGTCAAAAAATCCCATTGCTGCACGGCCTTTTATTTTTAGTTTTGAAAGTGAATTAGATAAATCAACTCTTGGAACCTGACCTGTTGTCTGCGCCGCCTCTTTAATCTTATTAAGTTCTTCCTGGGCAGTTTGAGATGCCTCTTTTGCCTTGAGCTGCTCTGCCTCGAGTTTTTCAATGCGTTTCATTAATTCCTGGACTTGAGCTTTCAAAGCCTGGATATCTTCCTCGGAAGCCAAGGCGCATGTCTGAGGCACAAAATAAAGGATAAACGCTATAACTAGAAACAACCTAAACACCCTTTTCATCCTAACCCCCCTCTATTATTTAGGGCGTCACAAAAGTGACGCCCTTTTAAT
>CAYZNX010000244.1:543-1990 GCA_964479825.1 uncultured Planctomycetia bacterium
CCTCATCAACTGCTGCACCTGCTCCTTTAAGAGACGAATCTCTTCCTCAGGTGTCTGGGCATAAACAAAACTACTTACTAACAAAACAAAAGCTACAAAAACTAGTAAAATCAAAAATCTTTTCATCTACCCTCCTCTATTATTTAGGGCGTTACAAAAGTGACGCCCTTTTAATCCAAGAACCTCACCGTTACCCTTGTCCCTTTTTGAACATATTCTTCTTCTTCAGCTAAAATTATCAAACTATTAGCTATGGCCATAGATTTCAAAATCCCAGAACCTTGCGGCCCTGTAGTGCGTGTAAGATAAATGCCGTCTTCCCATCTCGTCTTGGCCCTTACAAAATACCTCAGACCCTTTTTCTTGTTTATGTCCTCCTCCAGTACCGCATCTACCTCCTTTCTCGTATCCTGCTCCTGGCCTAACAATTTTAATATTGCAGGCCTGACAAAGACCTCAAAGCTTATCATGCTTGAAACAGGATTGCCTGGAAGGCCGAAAATAAACTTCTGGTTCAATCTGCCAAAAACAAGGGGCTTGCCAGGTCTCATAGCCACCTTCCAGAATTTGATATCTGTCCCTATCTTTGCCAGGATAAACTTAACAAGGTCATAATCGCCTACTGAAACACCGCCTGAAGTAAGAATCAAATCGCAATCAAGCCCCTGCCTTAGCTTTTTCTCCAACTCTTCCGGCTTATCCTTTGCAATGCCTAAATTTTTCGGAATGCCTCCGCATTGCAAAACCTGACTATATAATGTATAGGTATTAGAGCTCCTGAGTTTGCCTGGCTCTAATCTTTCATCCACATCAATCACTTCGTCGCCTGTGGCTAATATAGCCACCTTTGGCCTTCTAGTTAGTTTAACAATTGGACGGCCTAAACTCGCCAGTATCCCTACATGAGCGGAATTAAGAAGTATGCCTTTCTGCAGAACCTTCTCTCCTTTTTTAATATCCTCCCCTGCCTTTCTTATGTTTTCGCCTAACCTCGCCTCTTTAAAAATCAATACGCCGTCTTTTCCTTTTTTTTCTGTATCCTCAACAATAATCACGCTGTCCGCGCCTTCAGGTATAGGAGCGCCTGTCATAATCCTCATGGCCTGGCCCTTTTTTAGTGCCATTTTTGCAATATCGCCTGCCTTCAAATCATATATGACCTTTAATGTCATGGGTTTACTTTTAGATGCACCGCTGGTATCAGAGGATTTGACAGCATAACCATCCATTGCAGAATTTGCCAATGTAGGGATATCAGTATCCGAATAGATATCTTCTCTCAAAACCCTGTCAAGGGAATCTGTAATACGGGCTTCTTCTGAAGGGAGAACATTTATATTGGTAAGTATGGCCTCTAATGCCTCTTCGACTTTTAACATCAAACCCCCCTTTCAATATGTTAATACTATTGCAATATAATATACTAACTATATTTACATATCAAGAG
>CAYZNX010000245.1:0-1988 GCA_964479825.1 uncultured Planctomycetia bacterium
AAAGGATTGAGAAAGCATTTTAAAAAGGATTGGAATTTTAAGATAGTTAATTCCGGAGACTCAATCAATATAGGAAAAAAGAATTTAAGGTTCGTATTAATGCCGATGGTGCATTGGCCTGATTCAATGGCAACCTATATTCCTGAAGACAGGCTGCTCTTACCTAACGACGCCTTTGGCCAGCATATTGCGACAGCTGTACGTTACGATGACGAACTTGGCTGGGATATAGCGAGACAAGAAGCGGCAAAGTATTATGCGAATATTGTTTTGCCGTATGGGGTACATGTAAATAAGGCATTAGAAGCAATTTCGTCGCTGGAGATAGATATGATTGCGCCTAGTCATGGTATTATATGGAAGGCCTATATAAAAGATATCATTGATTGTTATAAAAAATGGGCTAATAATATCTGCGACAAGAAAGCAGTTATTGTCTATGCCACGATGTGGCATAGCACGGAGAAGATGGCGTATGCCATCAGCGATGTCTTTGAAGAAAAAGGCATCCCATGTGAAATAAAGAACCTTGGGACAAATGACATATCAGATGTTATGGCATCTGTTCTTGAGGCAAGGTATATCTGTGTCGGCTCTTCTACGTTGAATAGCCAAATGTTGCCCGCAGTATCGGCATTTTTGACTTATATGAAAGGGCTTACACCCAAAAACAGGATTGTCATTGCCTTTGGCTCTTATGGCTGGGGAGGCCAGAGTATCGGAGAAGTAGAGAATATTCTGGAGCAGCGTGGATTCAAGGTGCCAGTGAAGGGCTTAAGAATACAGTATATCCCAGATGACGCAGAAATAGACGAATTAAAGGATAAGGTCAAAAGCATTATTATTTCCGAAAATTGTTGAGAAGGAAAATGAAGGTATTAGGTATAAACGGCAGCCCCAGGATAGGTGGAAATACAGATATCTTGCTTGACAAGGCGCTGGAAGGGGCGAGACAAAAGGGTGCGGAAACAGAGAGGATTATGCTAAATAGGCTTAACTTTGTCCCTTGCCAGGAATGCGAGAACATGCCTGATGACATGGCCTGTATCGTGCAAGATGATATGCAAGGATTGTATGAAAAAATCAAGGAAGCGGATGCCGTGGTTTTGGCCTCTCCCATTTTCTTCGGAAGCCTGAGCGCCCAGACAAAGATGATGATAGACCGTTTCCAGTGCCTTTGGAGGGCAAAATATATATTGAAAAAAGATATAGGTTTTAGAAATATAAAAGGGGCATTTATTTCCGTCGAGGGGTCTGACAGAAAGGATTTCTTTGATAATGCGAAGGCGGTAGTTAAGAATCTATTTACCGTTCTAGATATTGATTATGAAGAAGAATTGTTTTGCCCGGGAGTAGATGAAAAGGGGGCTGTCTTAGAACGCAGCGATTGTTTAGAAAAGGCATTTGAGTTAGGCGCAAGGCTTGTGCCTTAAGGAGGATTGAGGCAATGGCAAATATATTTTCAGGCAGCGAGGTGGTTGAGATGGGGATAAGGATAGAAGAGAATGGCAGGGATTTTTATGAAGGCGTAGCAAGATTGTCAAAAAATCTGTCTGCGAAAGTCACATTTGACTTTCTTGCCAAAGAAGAAGAGAATCATATACGCAGATTTGAGGACATACTCTCAAAGGTTAAGAAATATGAGCCATCTGAGGCATATCCAGGAGAATATTTCGCTTATATTAAATCATTATCTGGTGACTATGTTTTTACAAAAAAGAAAAAGGGGGCGGAGATTGCCAAAGACATAAAGACCGATTTAGGGGCTGTTGAGCTTGGAATTGGATTTGAGAAGGATTCTATTTTATTCTACGACGAGATGAAAAGATTTGTTTTAGAGGGAGAACAAGAGATTATAGATAAACTTCTTGAGGAGGAAAAAGTACACTTAAGAAAGCTTATTGAATTGAAGAGTAAAATGTAGTAAAACTAATTAGCAATAACAGGAGGTTAGCATGGCAAATATTGTAAAGGTATATTCCACATCT
>CAYZNX010000246.1:0-1985 GCA_964479825.1 uncultured Planctomycetia bacterium
TCTCCGCCGGTCTGCATTTCTTTTGCCTGTATGTTTGTTACAATCCCTCTGGACGTAGATAATATAGCTATACCCAAACCACCAAAAACATAAGGCAGTTTTTCACTCTTGACATAGACCCTGCGTCCTGGCTTGGAAATCCTCTTCAGGCCATTTATCGCTGGGTCCCCTGTCCTTGTATACCTATGGTATACCCTTAAAAGCCCTTGTCTCTTATCATCTATAAATTTAAAATCTTTGATAAATTTTTCCCTCTTCAGGATATCGAGTATCTCCTGAGAGATCTTTGAAAACCGGACATCTACCTTGGTCTTCCTCGAGATCAAACCATTTCTGATTATCGTGAGCATATTTGCAACTGGGTCTGTTAAACTCATTCTCTCTCTCCTTAACTTCACACTTTGTGCATTGCAGAAAGTGTGAAGTTATTTAAGGATTAGCCTTGAATTTCTACCAGCTCGCTTTTGTTATACCCGGGATTTCACCGCGAGAAGCCATCTCCCTGAAGCATATGCGGCAGATTTGGAACTTTCTTATATAACCCCGCGGCCGGCCGCATAATCTGCATCTATTGTATCCTCGCACCCTGAATTTAGGTTTCCTCTTTTGTTTAGCTATCAAGCATTCTTTTGCCATATTTTAGCTGTAAGCTATAAGCTCCACTATTTCTTAAGCACGCCGGAAAAAGGCATGCCAAACAATTTCAACAAGTCATACGACTCTTCTATGGAACATGACCTTATATTAATAACTACATCCATACCTTGAATCTTGCTGACCTTGTCAATATCAATCTCCGGGAATATAGTCTGCTCTCTTAAACCTAATGAATAGTTGCCCTTTTTGTCAAAAGAATCTGCGCCCACCCCTCTAAAATCCCTGATCCTGGGCAGAGATACATTTACAAGTCTATCAAGAAATTCATACATCCTTGCCCCGCGCAAGGTTACCTTGCAGCCAACAGGAAGGCCTTTACGGATCTTAAAGTTGGCTATTGATTTTTTTGCCCTTGTAATAGCAGGCCTTTGCCCTGTTATTAAAGAGAGGTCGGCCATTGCCTGCTCTAGAATCTTTATATCCTGACTCGCGGCCCCTACACCCATATTTACCACGATCTTTTGCAGGCGAGGAGCCTGTAAAAGATTCTTATAACCGTATCTCTTACTCAACTCAAGGATTATCTCATCTTTATATTTCTGCAATAACCGCGGTATCATCTTTAGTCAGTGATATTACACTATCTCCTTACATCTCTTGCAAATCCTGACCTTTGTATCGTCAGAAAGCGTGCTAAAGCTTACTCGCGTCGGTTTGCCGCATTTCTGGCACACCAACATCAAATTAGAAATATTGATAGGGGCCTCTTTTTGTATGACGCCTCCTTGTTGGTCTTCCTTTGTCCTTCTTGTGTGTTTCTTTACAAAATTAATACCCTGGACTATGGCTGTGCCTGTAGTAGGCAGTATCGTAATAACCTTTCCTGTCTTACCTCTATCCTTTCCGACCAATACCTTGACTGTGTCATCCTTTTTTATCCTTTTCATATCACTTCCGGGGCCAGCGAGATAATTTTCATAAAGTTTTTATCCCTCAACTCTCTCGCGACTGGCCCAAAAATCCTTGTCCCTCTCGGATTCAGCTGCTGATCTATGATAACCATGGCATTTGTGTCAAACCTTAAATAGGAGCCATCTAGCCTGCGTATAGGATTTACGCTTCGCACAATAACCGCCTTTACTACCTCGCCTTTCTTAACAATGCCGTCTGGCGCTGCCTCTTTTATATTAGCGGTTATAGTATCTCCCACTTCAGCAATATCTCTGCCATGCCTTCCTATAACGCCAATACACGAGGCCCTCTTGGCTCCTGTATTATCAGCCACATCTAAAATCGTCCGCATCCTAATCATGTATTAATCCTCTGTCCATGTCTCAGCCCTGGACAGGAAGTTCGGCCTGCTTCAGCATCTCTACCAGGCGCCATTT
>CAYZNX010000247.1:0-1985 GCA_964479825.1 uncultured Planctomycetia bacterium
ATAGGGGCGCATCAAGTAGAGAATGCCAGTCTGGCAGCAGTTATTATAAAATCCTTAGATAATATAGCAGATGAAGTTGAAGAAAAGCATATAAGGTCTGGCTTAGAGAATGTATCCTGGCCAGGCAGATTGCAGATTATTAGAAAAAGGCCATATGTTATCCTTGATGGCGCTCAGAATGTAGCTAGCATAAAGGCAGTTTTATCATCCATAGAAAATATCTTTTCTTATAAGAGATTTATTTGCGTATTTGGCATATGTAGGGATAAAGATATAAAAGGCGTGACTAAGGAATTAGATGAGGCCTGCGATATCGTGATTTTAACAAGGTCCAACAGTATACGCGCAGAAGACCCTTGTTATCTTAAGGATTATTTTTCTAAGACTGACATAGAGTCAAGCAATGATGTTAAAGAGGCATTAGTCATAGGTCTAAATCTGGCTGATAGGGATGATTTAGTGTTAGTTACTGGCTCACTGTATGTTGTTGGCGAAGCCCTTAACTTCACAAAATAAGCAATGCTTATTTTGTGAAGTTAAGATGGGATGGAGATGAGCAGGATAGGCTTGGATGATACAATTGTGGCGATTTCAACGCCTATAGGTGAAGGCGGCATAGGCATTGTGCGTCTTAGCGGTACAGACTCGCTTAAGATTGCAGATAGAATCTTTTTGTCAAAGGAGAATAAGATTCCATCGAGTTTTAAGACGTATACGGTCCATTATGGACATATAGCAGAGCAAAGAGCAAAGAGCAAAGGGCCGAGAGCAAAGAGCAAAGGGCAAAGAGTAATAGATGAAGTAATCTTGACGGTGATGCGGGCACCGAAGAGTTATACAAAGGAAGATGTAGTTGAAATAAATTGCCATAGCGGCATTGTCCCCCTTAAAAAGATTTTAGATTTAGTTTTAATGAATGGAGCAAGGCTTGCTGAACCAGGTGAATTTACAAAAAGGGCATTTCTAAATGGAAGGATCGATATAGCTCAGGCAGAGTCGGTTTTGGCTATAATTAAGGCAAGGACTGATTTATGCCTTAGAGCCGCATTGAATAATCTAGAGGGCATATTTTCAAAAAAGATCAGTGAGGTTAGAGAGACACTCATAGGTATTTTAGCGCGCCTAGAAGCTACTATTGATTTTTCAGAAGAAGGGGATACGGAGAAATTAAAAAGAAATGGTATTTTTGACAGGATAAGACATGTAAAAAGAGATATTGAAAGATTGATATTGAAATCTACAGAAGGAAAGATTTTACGTCAGGGTATAAAAACAGTGATATGCGGAAGTCCGAACGTAGGTAAATCCAGTTTAATGAACGCATTGCTTAAAGAATCGAGGGCCATTGTTACACATCTTCCTGGAACTACAAGGGATACCATAGAGGATATTGTAAATATTAAAGGGATTCCGCTTGTTCTTATTGACACAGCCGGTATTAGTAATACAAAACATCCTATAGAGAAGGAAGGTGTTAAAAGGAGCCGTCTTTCTATACAAAGCTCGGACCTGGTTCTTTTTGTTTTAGACTATTCGAGAAAAATAAATAGTTGCGACATAGAAATTATGCACCTCATAAAAGACAGGGACAACGTAATAATAGTGGTTAATAAGAAGGATTTGAGGAAGGGTATCAATATAGGAGTTGCAAAAAGGTTTTTAACTAACAAGCCATTAATATATGTATCGGCAATAGACCTATGTGGTATTGATAAATTAGAGGACACAATAAAAGATGTTATATTCAAAGGAAATGCGCCTACAGCAGATTTTGTAAGTGTATCTAATGAAAGACAGTTAGATGTATTGCGTAGATCTCTTGATGATCTCAATGAGGCAGCAGAGGCTAATAGACTAAAGGCGCCTGCGGATTGCATTAGTCTATACATCAGGTCGTCTGTAGAAAGATTAGGACAAATAACAGGCCATACTGTAACAGAGGAGACACTTGACAGGATATTTTCCGAGTTTTGCATAGGCAAATA
>CAYZNX010000248.1:0-1898 GCA_964479825.1 uncultured Planctomycetia bacterium
ATTTCATTGATATGCCCAAGACATCCTCTGCCTCAGGAAATTTTTCAAAGGTAAACCTTGGAATCTTTACAACGCAATAATCTATTGTCGGCTCAAACGAGGCAGGGGTCTCCTTTGTAATATCATTTGTTATCTCATCAAGCGTATAACCCACTGCAAGCTTTGCGGCAAATTTAGCAATTGGAAATCCTGTTGCCTTGCTTGCCAGGGCAGAACTCCTTGATACCCTCGGATTCATCTCAATAACAACCATCCTGCCATTTTCAGGATTTACGGCAAACTGTATATTTGAACCGCCTGTCTCCACTCCAATCTCTCTTATTATGGCAATAGCTGCATCCCTCATCCTCTGGTATTCCTTATCCGTCAATGTCTGAATAGGGGCAACAGTTATAGAGTCCCCTGTATGGATGCCCATTGGGTCAAAATTCTCTATAGAACAGACTATTACCACATTGTCTTTTAAATCTCTCATCACCTCTAATTCATACTCTTTCCATCCAATAACTGACTCCTCTATGAGGACCTCGCTTATCATGCTATTCTTCAGCCCTAAGAGCACTATCCTTTCAAATTCTTCCAGATTTGTAGCAATCCCGCCGCCTGTTCCGCCAAGAGTAAAACTAGGTCTAATGATTACAGGAAACCCAATCCTTTTTACAACATCTTTTGCCTCTTCCATATTATAAGCTAGGCCGCTCTTCGGCAGATCCAATCCTATCTTCTGCATAGACTTTTTAAAATACTTCCTATCCTCTGCCTTTTTAATAGTCTCATAATCCGCGCCTATCATCTTTACATTATACTTATCCAGAACCCCCATCTCCTTGACCTTCATGGCAGTATTAAGCCCGGTCTGCCCGCCTAGAGTAGGCAGAAGGGCATCGGGTTTTTCTCTCTCAATAATCTTTGCCACAACCTCAGGAGTGATTGGCTCAATATAGGTAGCATCTGCCATCTCAGGGTCAGTCATTATGGTAGCTGGATTTGAATTGACCAACACTACCTCAAAGCCTTCTTCTCTCAAGGCCTTGCATGCCTGTGTCCCGGAATAATCGAATTCGCAGGCCTGGCTTATTATTATAGGGCCTGAGCCGATAATTAGAATCTTGTGTATATCAGTTCTTTTTGGCATCTTCCATCAATCTAATGAACTTCCTGAATAAATACCTTGAATCATGGGGCCCTGGTGATGACTCTGGATGATACTGGACTGAAAAAATAGGCATTCTCTTATACCTCATGCCCTCAAGCGTATTATCATTTAAATTTATATGTGTAAGTTCTACCTCATCCTGATTCAGAGAATTAATATCTACGCAAAAACCATGGTTTTGAGCAGTAATATCTATCCTGCCGTCATTTAAATCCTTTACCGGATGATTTGCGCCTCTATGCCCGAACTTTAATTTAAATGTCTTGCCGCCTGACGCCAGCCCTAAAAGCTGATGCCCCAGGCATATCCCGAATATCGGCCTTTTCCCGAGGAGCCTTTTTATCTCGTCAATAGCATACGTAACTGCGGCAGGGTCTCCTGGCCCGTTTGAAAGAAAGATGCCGTCAGGGTCCTGCGACAGGATCTTATCCGCAGTCGTCATTGCAGGCACTACTGTAACATCACAGCCAACATCCATAAGGCAACGTAAGATATTGTACTTAATGCCAAAATCCATTGCCACAACCTTGAACCTTGGACCTGGAACATTGCCCTCCATTTCCCTTTTACACACGTCTTCTGCTTTATACGCTGCTTTACATGTCACTTCCTTAACGAGGTCCCTGCCAATCAGCCCGGCTGAATTTTTGGCCTTTTCTATTAGACTCTTCTGTTCTAAATCTTCAGTTGAAATAATGCCCTTCATTGCACCCTGAAGCCTTATGTGCAGGGTAAGGGCCCT
>CAYZNX010000249.1:0-1897 GCA_964479825.1 uncultured Planctomycetia bacterium
GGCCTTCCTCAATCAATTTTTTCTGTAAAGAAGATATTGATTGAGGAATAAAAAGCCGATATACCTTATATAAAACTTGTAGAATGAGGTTATATTTGAGTATAATTAAATTAGCTATGTATACAGATAAATGTATGCAGATACTGAATATGATATAAGAGAGGATTCATCTCATTATAAAAACGGTGCGACAATAGAGTTGGCATATAAGATGTGGGGGATGTGGTCTTATGCTGTAGAGTTTGGCGGGGTAGGGTATAGATATGAGTTAGAAGAGAAGGATAGGGATGTTTATCATGTTGGAGCAGTGTTAACAAAGGGATTTTTTGATAATAAGTTTAAGGTCAATCTGGAATATAATTATAGGATTAAGGATTATTTGAGCAGTGACAGGCGGGATGTGTACCAGAATAGTTTTCTAATAGGTGGGGTGTTTAAGTGGTAGGGGGAGAGAGGAATGTATCAAATGCCATAAAAAGCGAATTCGTATATTATATGTTATAAGGAATAAAATAATGAAAATTGTGGGAAATAAAATAGAATTGAAACCTGCCCAAGAATCGGATCGAGAAAAAATATATACTTGGCTTGCACAATCAGATTTAACTCCATCTATAATGGGACCACCAGACTATTTAGATCATCCAATCCCATCTTGGGAAGAATTTTGCGAAGATTACACTATCTCCTTTTTTAATGCTTCAGGTGATGGTAAAGGAAGAAATTATATTATCGTTGTAAATAATGAAGAAATTGGCACTATCGGTTACGATTTACTTGATAAAAATAAAAATAGGGTTGTGCTGGATATATGGATGCGATCTGAAAAATATTGCGGGCACAGCTATGGCAGTGATGCTTTAAATACGCTTTGCGACTATATACATGAAAATTATGGTATTACCAATTTCATAATAAGTCCATCTGCAAGGAATAAACGAGCAATAGATGCATACAAAAAGGCCGGATTTGAATATGTAAAAACCCTAAACAAAGACGAACAAAAAAAAGAATTTGGACTATCCGAATATGATGATAATATACTGATGATAAAAAGAGTTATAACAAGGCAATACACCTGACTTTTTCCCGCAGCTTCGCTCTGGGGAAAAGCAGGTGATTTCTGTGTTAGGTTGCCAAAGAGGATAGATAAGATTACCAATGATGACCGAAGACAAAAATGGCTACATGAGCAGTCCCAGTTATCTCGAACTAATCGCTATTTTAGTCGCAGGCGTAGCCCATGTCTGTATAGAGCTCATCCTTAATGAAGAGACAGCGTCCCTATACAATGCGGCCGTTTCCATTACCTTCCTTGTCTATGTGGTCTGGAGACTCGCCCATACGAAGAACGCATATCGGGTTTGGGGAATGCGTCTTGACAACTTCGGGAAAGCTTTGAAGGCTCAACTTGTCTTTGCCGTACCTGCTGTGATCTGTATCCTCGGCTATGGCTTGGCTTATGATTCGCTAAGGTTTCCGGCCACGTTTTGGCTTACCGTAGCGCTGTACCCGGTGTGGGGTATTGCCCAACAGTTTGCACTCCAGAATCTGATAGTTCGGAATCTGAGTGGAGTTATTCGTCAAGCGGCATTGCTTGCACTTGTTGCCGCTTTGCTTTTTAGTGCGTCTCATTACCCTCGATTTCCGCTTGTTGGACTAACTATGGTTGCGGGCTTCTGCCTTACGATGATCTACCGTCAGCAACCGAATCTCTGGGCAGTGGGAATCACCCACGGGGTCCTCGGAAGTTTAGCTGTCTATGTTGTTTTAGAAGAGGATCCTGGGTTTATAATTCTCAAATTCCTTGGGTTTGGTCAGTGAGGTTTTAAACGTGTGGTCCTTTCTAAGGACAACCTAACAAATCACTGCACCCAACCAAAAAGCTGCGCTTTTT
>CAYZNX010000250.1:0-687 GCA_964479825.1 uncultured Planctomycetia bacterium
GTATATAACTCATCGCCTCTTCCGCCGATACCCAATGGGCCAAAGGATTGAGATTGACTTGCCCCGTTAGACACCCCATTTGCGCCTACATCTGCACTACAGTGTCTAACGGGGTTTGCTTTTATTATACAGTAGATATATTTACCTTCTTTCAAAATAACATTTTCCATTTATTTTTTACTCTCATCCCGTAAGTAAGTTCCTTACTTACGGGACTCATCAGCGCTGGCTGCGACTAACGCGCCTTTAGCTACGCTCCTTAGCGGCTGAGATGCCATTCTCACTAAAGCCACCGGGATGGGTAGTTTCAGCCGGTCTAAAATTTGTTTAAATCTGCCTGAGAAACTTTTGGGAAGCGAAGTGCCGCCTGAAAGGATAATACTTATGGGCTTGGCAATCCTCGGTAATCTTCTTGCCTTGGCAAACTCTTGTTTTATGTTTTCGATTACATATTCGATTAAGTGATTGTAATAAATTGATAAAGCGCTTTCAATCTTGCTTAAGTCTCCTTCCTTACTTAAATCCAGAGATGATTCTTTTATTGCCGAGACCCTGCTCGCTGTCTCATCCACTGCCATAGCCACTTGCTGGTCAATCCAATCTCCTGCCTTAGTAACAGAAAACTTAAAAATTGGCACAGACATAAAACTTAAACAGACATTGACCATCCCACCACCAAAGGAAAGG
>CAYZNX010000250.1:701-1896 GCA_964479825.1 uncultured Planctomycetia bacterium
CATGCCCCTCATTTATCGGCTTGGGAGTATATCCTAATGTCTTTAAGAATCCTTCAATCATCTTTATATGGTAGAGAATGTTAAATTCTGCATCCAAGGGTTCACCGGGGACAGAAAAATAGACTATCTCCCCTTTATAGGTTGGCTCACCTACCACGCTCTTTATCAGTAACTCAACCATTGGTAAGGCTTCTTTCTCTGTAGGACTTATCACTCCTCTTGAGAGAGGCCGTCTTGTCTCTTTATTAAACATATTGGCAAATTCCAAGGCTTCATCACCTACTACATAGAGTTTATCTTCTTTTATAATATATTTTACCTTGGAGTTATCAAGGATCTTTTTGGTAAAATCAGTGTGTTCTACCTCAAAGAAGGAATTTCGCTGCGACCTAAAAACAATCTCATCGCCTTCCTTATATGCGCATTTCACAAACATTGTGCCAATATCCACGCCCTTACCTTTTTGTATCTGGCCTTTGAGGCTTTCAATCTTCTTTTCTTCCTTGGTCTTAGTCATTTCTTCCTCCTCGTCTTATGAATTTCCTTAAATAATCTTACTGTCTTATCCATATCATCGGATTTCTCCTTTTCCACCCGCGTTCCGATTTTATCGATATTACTCTCTAAAGTTAAACTCTCGTCCTCTACGGGAAGGTCAAAGTCCGTCTTTATTTTTATGCGGTCTTCTTGAGTCTCAATTCCTGCCTCTTTTTTTATCCCGCTTGGCGGGACGGGAATCTTAATGCCCTTTACAGCTCTCTTCAACTCGCCGCTAATTTCCCTGGCCACAACGGAAGCGACTTCTTTAATTAACTCTTTATCAACCTTCGGCTCTTCAGTCAGTAATGTCTTTAGTCCTGCCTTGGCCAAAGAATAACGGCCTTGCGAAAAATTTAGATAACTTTTTCTGACTAAATACCGGCATAAAAACCCGATATAGTCTAAAGAGAAGCCTACATCTCTTCTTATCTGGTCTTTAGTTGCTAACCTTAATCTGGCCACACAATTAATAATATCCGCTTCTGTCCCGGATAAAGCCATACTATTTTTCCCACTCCTCAGGATAAATAACAATGTTGACAAAATTAAAGACCGGCAGGGGTCCGGCGTACATAAACTTTATCCTGTCCTTATATTTTTCACTCAGATCATCCATTACGTTATCAAATTCTTTTTCCCTGCCTTTATCTACCAA
>CAYZNX010000251.1:0-1891 GCA_964479825.1 uncultured Planctomycetia bacterium
CATGCTGGCAGTCTTTTCCTGTGAAAGGCGTATCAAATCCTGGCCATCCATTATCCTTTTCCCGGTCCTGCAATCAACGACCGCTGTCCGCTCTGTGCAGCAATAGCATGGATCTACCGCAGCCAATATTATAGCTGCATCCGATATAGTCTCGCCTATCACTGCCTTTTTATTTGAAGCTATATTCATGTAACTTGGCGCCCTTATTTTGTGGCGCGCAGGGGAATTTCCTCCATCAGACATCACGTAATGAAACACCTCGCCTCTTGGCGCCTCATGCCTGCCAATACCCTCTCCGGGTGGTATATCCTTTATATTAAGGTCGATTTCACCCTTTGGCATCTTGTCAAGGCACTGCAATATAATATTGACTGACTCATAAAGTTCCAATATCCTCACAATTGCCTTTGCAAATACCCCCCCGCCTTCCTGCGTAATAACCTTCCACTCTACCCTGTCGTAAGCAGCATATGGGTCATCTCTTCTTATATCAATGGACACACCTGAGGCCCTTGCTGTTGGCCCGATAACAGAATAATCGTGCACATCCTCTTTTGTCAATACCCCCACGGCCTCTGTCCTCGCCCTTATCACAGGGTCGTCCATAACTGCGCCTTTAAACATGTCAATTTTAGGGACCAGGTCCTTTAATGTCTTTTTTATCCATTGAAAATCCTCTTCGTACATGTCTCTTCTTACGCCGCCCGGCTTAAACATTGCATAGTGGTTTCTGTTCCCTGTAACCCTTTCAAAGATATCCAGCACCGGCTCCCTGTACCTCCACGCCCACATCCACACAGTATTATATCCTAAAAAGTGGCCTGCGAGCCCGAGCCAGAGAAGATGGCTATGCACCCTTTCCAGTTCTCCTATTATCGTGCGGATATAAAGCGCCCTCTCCGGCACCTGAACACCCAGGAGGTCATCGATTGCATTGCAATATGCAAAAGGATGGGAAGTAGAACATATCCCACAGATCCTCTCAACCAGAAATGTCACCTGGTCAAAGCTCTTGGATTCGGCTATCTTCTCGATCAATCTGTGATTGTAACCAATCTCGATATCTATATCTACTACAGTCTCGCCATCCACATGCAATCTAAAAAACTCTGGCTCCTCTTGTAATGGATGATAAGGTCCTATTGGGATAATCTTTTGCACCATGTCCTACCGGTCCCTCCTTAATGGATAATTTCCTTCAGGCCAATCGTCTTTTAATAACAGGTGTTTCAAATTGGGATGACCTTTAAAATCTATCCCGAGCATCTCGTGCATTTCCCTCTCTATCCAGTCTGCGCCTTTCATTAAAGGCGTCAGGCTTTCTACTTCAAGGTCTGGCTTTTCCATCCTAACCCTTAAGGAAACTATAAGGCCTATCTCGTCTATTGAAAAATGATACAATATCTCTACTGCCTTTCTGGTATCTACTCCAGAGGCAGTGGAAAATCTTGCCTTTACATCATTAAAGAGATATCTCGCGAGCTTAGGTAAGATCTCTTTTTTTATAGTTACATAGACTCGCCTTTCAGACCTATCTATAAATTCAAGAATGTCTTTACCTGAGCGCACCTTTATATTTTCAATTATCTCCTGCCTTTTCAATGTTTACCTCTCAGTTTCCCAATCAATTTTACCACCCCTGCAATCATCGCCTCTGGTTTTGGCGGGCATCCTGGGATATAGATATCAACCGGCAGGACTGAATCTACTGGATTTGGCGTATTCGGGCCATTGGCAAAAATACCCTGGCCGCAGGCACACACCCCTATTGCTATCACGACGCATGGTTTTGAGGCCTGTTCATAGACATTTTTTATCCTCGGTATAGTCTTTAAATTTAATGCTCCGGTTACTAAAATAGCATCGGCATGCCTGACGCTTCCAACAAGCA
>CAYZNX010000252.1:0-1887 GCA_964479825.1 uncultured Planctomycetia bacterium
GGCGTTGATTAAGGACGGCGAGATTATAGCTGCTGCACAGGAGGAACGGTTTACCCGCAAGAAGCATGATTTTAACTTCCCTGCAAATGCTATAAGGTATTGTTTAGAAGAAGGCAAGATAGGTGCAGGGGATTTATCCTATGTGGCATTTTACGATAAACCTTTGTTGAAGTTCGAAAGGATACTATTGACATATTTAGCTTATGCGCCTTTTGGGGTTAAGTCTTTTTATAAGGCTATACCTCTATGGCTGAAGGAAAGGCTATGGATGTCACATCTAATAGCCCAGAGATTGGATTTTCATGGAAAGATTCTATTTACAGAGCACCATGAGGCTCATGCAGCAGCTTCGTTTTATCCTTCTCCTTTTAAAGAGTCTGCAATTCTTACAATGGATGGAGTCGGTGAATGGGCTACTGCGAGTTTTGGGATTGGCAGAGATAATGACCTCAGCCTTCTCTATGAGATAAAATTTCCACATTCCCTGGGGCTTTTATATTCTGCCTTTACATATTACACAGGGTTTAAGGTTAATTCCGCAGAATATAAGGTTATGGGCTTAGCGCCTTACGGCGAGCCTAAATATGTTGATGTTATTCTCAATGAGCTTATAGATTTAAAAGAAGATGGCTCCTTCAAGCTTAATATGAAGTATTTTAATTATTGCGCCGGGCTTACAATGACGAATAAGAGATTTAATAGATTGTTTGGAGGCCCTCCTCGAAAACCTGAGACAGAGATTACACAAAAAGATATGGATTTAGCGAGGTCTATCCAGGCAGTGACTGAAGAAGCAGCGCTGAGGGCTGCGAGGCATCTCCATAAGATTACGGGCCAGAAAAATCTGTGTCTGGCCGGCGGCGTTGCTTTAAATTGTGTGGCAAATGGCAGGGTCTTGCGGGAGGGGCCTTTTGAGCGAATCTGGATCCAGCCTGCTGCAGGTGACGCAGGCAGTGCTGTTGGCGCAGCGCTAAGGATATGGCATAAATACTTGGGGCATGAACGTAAGTCAGATAATATTAGAGATTCGCAGAAAGGGTCTTATTTAGGGCCAGCGTTTACTGATGTTTATTTAGAGGATTATTTTAAGAAAAATAATATACCTTATCAGAGGTTATCTCGAGAGGAGTTACTGGAAAAGACAGCTGGTCTTCTCGCTGATAATAAGGTAATTGGCTGGTTTCAGGGAAGGATGGAGTTCGGGCCAAGGGCCCTGGGCGCCAGGAGTATTATAGGAGATGCGCGCTCTCCAGATATGCAGTCCCGCATGAATCTCAAGATAAAATTCAGGGAGTCTTTCAGGCCTTTTGCGCCCAGTGTATTGGCTGAAAAGGCGCGTGATTATTTTGATTTAGACAGCGAGAGTCCTTATATGCTTTTAGTGGCGAATGTCAGGGATGGCCATTTAAAGTCAAATCCAGATTTTGAACCTAAAGGATTTGATAGATTGAAGATAGTCAGGTCTGACATACCTGCTGTGACACATGTAGATAACTCTGCGCGTATTCAGACTGTATCAAGGGATAGCGCGAATAAGATATATTATGACTTATTAAACGAGGTGTATAGAAAGACAGGATGCCCTGTAACAATAAATACGTCCTTCAACGTTAGAGGCGAACCCATAGTCTGTACCCCTCAGGATGCTTATAGATGTTTTATGAGGACTGAAATAGATTATCTTGTCATTGGCAGCTTTATTCTGGATAAAAAGTGCCAGCCAGGAGAGAGGTATGAACTGTACTCGTATTTTGAGTTAGATTAATAAAGTTAGTAACCTTTCATAATATCATTATGTCAGATAGCATAGAACTTAGAAAATTTGGCATCAGCTTCGGATTGGCAATGAGTGTGCTTGGATTAATTATGTTTCTTAGAGGCAGGCCG
>CAYZNX010000253.1:0-1864 GCA_964479825.1 uncultured Planctomycetia bacterium
TTGTCAACGGAAAAATGACCATAAATGTAATAGCAATGTTAAAATGTCCTGTTTCTAGCAAATTGAAAATGTCCGCTTTTAAGAACAATAAAAAAACTCCTGTTAACGCGCTAGCGACTAATAGAAGTTATCCACAATTACTCTAGATGAGCGAGCTTTGAGCCTTAGCTCAGGCTCAGCTAGAGTAATTGTGGGTAACTTCCTACCTTTTATTTTTTTCTTTTTGCTTCTTTTTCTTTTTTAAATCGAGCCCTGTGGATAACTTTTGAAAGATAACTTTCTGCAAAAATTTCAATTTCTGCCAGATCCTATGATTTTATCTCTTAAAAAACCTCTCTATTTGCCCTATAAACCACGATCTGCCCTGGGTTAATGGTTTTGCCTTATACCATTTTCGCTAATAGCTCCTTACTCGCTATATCATTAAAATCAGTTATATCCATGTGATAATCCGAGGGTTTATGTGTTCGCCATGGATGATATTTCGCCGGCCTTGTATTCTTGTTATATTTCCTCCATTTGATTGTCTGTTTCCCTAGCTTTACTTTATCCTCGCTTACTTTAACTTTTGGATCTATCTCTTTGTAATCTAAATACTGATCTTTATGCCTTATATATATCTTCCCGTTTAATCTCTCTTCGAGTATTACTGTATTAACCCTCCTGCTTATCCGATTCGTTATTAAATACGCCTTCTTCTTGTACCTAATAGTACTGTCTTTCCGTAATGGCTTTTCTTCCTTTATGCATAATATGCCGTCTAGTATATGCCTCAACGGCATTTTACGATGTAAATCAATATCTGACTTCGCAGGTACTGCAAACCTCTTATTAAATTTAGGAAGATATTTATTAAGAAATTTGTTCGCCCCTTCTATTTTAGTCACTCCGACTAATCTCATCTCCTTCACCAATCTGTCTTGAAATGTCCCAAATTTGTTCTCAACTCGGCCCTTCGCCTGCGGCGAATTCGCATGTATTACTTTTACGCCTAACTCCTTCATCGCTCGCTCAAATTCAGTTAATGCCACCTCGTCCATTAACTGTTCAATTATACTCTGATGCCGCGTCGTCTTGTATGTACTGTGCTTATCAAGATATACACTCTGCGGAACCCCATTCTCTTCTATATAATGATACATGCTGTCTAATGCAGGAATTACTCCCTCATATTCGTAAAACCGCGCATATACCTCCCCTGTCGCATCATCTACATACCCCATAAGCACTATATTAGATCCACTCCCCCTCCCTTCTAGCCAATCATGATGCGATCCATCCATCTGTACCATCTCCCCAAAACATTCTTTCCTCTCACGCCACTTCTTGTGTGGCCGTTCCTTCCGACACCATTCACGTTCTCCTTGCTCTCTTATTAGCCATAGCCTTAATGTCTCACGATTTATTTTGATCTTGTTTATTTCCCATAGCTTCTCACTCGCAAATGTAGGACCAAAATCAGAATATTTATCATGATATATCTTTAATATCTTCTGCTCCTCCTTTATCCTGTTATGCCCTTCTCGCCCCCTGGACCTATGTATTAATCCCCTTATCCCTTCCTCTTTGTATCTCGCCAATATCCTCCGTACCTGTCTGTCTGTTACCCCTATTATGCCTCCAGCCTTTACCTGCGTTATCCATCCTTTTACTACTTGCTCTATTATCCCACCCCGCTTCGCCTCTTTTACACTCATCCTGATTTCGCCCTCCCCAGCCATAACACCTCCTCTCTTTTCTTAGAAAGTATTATAGCTTGATTAGGACATTTTAACTTTGCTAAATCAGGACATTATTGTATTGCTTGCACACGGTAATTTATTCGTTGTCAGTAACATATGACTTGTGTCACGGATATGGAATA
>CAYZNX010000254.1:0-1827 GCA_964479825.1 uncultured Planctomycetia bacterium
TATAAATCTTCCTGTAAGGGCTATTAATATAGGGACATTAAGCGTCTTTCCTGATGAAAGCGATATGGTTATGGTTAAGGATTATGGCATATTCCTAAGAGCAAGAAATGCCCAGGAAACCTATGATATGAATATAATCGCCTGGAGGATAGCAGAAAGGATGCGTATGCCTGTCTATGTTTGTTATACAGGCGCGATAAACAGCCATACCTATGAAAATTTAGAGGTTTTTACTGACTATAAAGCAATAGACAGATATTTAGGGCTACCTAAGATGGATGAAAAAGGCACCATACTTGACCAGGATGACCCCCGCTTTTACGGTGCAGTTACAACCCCTGCTATCACACAGGAGATAATAACCCAGGCAGAGGAAGATTTAATGTATGAACTGCCGAGGGTTATTGAAGAGGCGTTCAGGGATTTTGAGGAGATTTTTGGGGTAAGCTATTCCAATCTTACGCTTTATACAGGCAATGACACCACTTATACAGAAAAAACCATAGACGAGATAGCTGAAGGCAGCGTAGATACGCTGGTTATTGGCTCTGGCGCATATCAGGAACAGACGGAAGAAGTAGTGGATATAGAAATAGCAAAAGGCAGAAGGGTTGCTACGTTAAATGCTGCACTTCGCTTTCCATTTCCGAGAGCAGATTTTAGAAAGATTATTAAGAGACTAAAGCCAAAGGTTATAGTTGTTCTGGATTATGAAAAAGGCGCTCATCTGCATAAAGAGGTAACCAGCGCTCTTTATGGCACCGGCGCAGACAAAATCTCAGTTCCTCTTGTAAATCCGGTTGTTTATGGCATTGGCGGAAGGGAGCTGAGTTTTCAGGATATAAGATTGCTCTATGATACCCTTGAGGCATTTAAGGTTATAAGAGAACTCGGCTTAAAAGGTAAACCAGTCCCAATAGGCAGGACATGGCTTGAAGGCATAATAGCCAAAGAGACCCCTACAGTTTCTGATGTGGAGCGCTATATTGCTATTCAGATGAGGTTCGAGAGACTTTATGGGCTGGATTTTATGTTGACAGAGCGAGAGAAGAAGGCATTAGCTCTTACGTCGCCTGAAGTTCCAGAAGGACTGATGGGTGAAGCAGAACTAGCAGAATGGAAGAAAGGGAACGATCCATATTGGCATCGGTTGCGTACAATAGAATATGAGAGTTTAATTAAATCTGCAGAGGCGAAGCAGAATGCCTGGAGGGAGATATTAGAGGTCTACCAGACAGATGTTTCTGTAGTTGATCCAGTACGCGTGGTGACTCTAGTTAGTCCAGGTATTAAACCAGACATATATGCAAGAATGGTAGAAGAGATAGATACTGAAATCAGTAAAGATCAACTTAAATTCTATCACGATTTCAGTGCCAGAGTTATAACAGCAGATGTCCCAGGTAATAGAGATATCGGCACACTCCTTAACCTTATAGAGCGCGCCGCAGGAGCCACAGGCCTGCCATTTCTTAAAAGAGATGTAATTTTGAATAAGCTGATAGGCTACAAGGATACTGACGCAGAAGCTGATATACTTTCCATATTTGGCGATAAGTATATGTTTGGCGCAAGGAGAAAATTTGACCATAACAATAATATCCATAAACTTGTTATAGAACTTAGCATCAGGGTTTCACGCAAACTGTTAGAATCTCAAAAAGGTAGCCTTGCTGAGCGGCTTGTGGCAGCAGAGTGTCTCTTGGATTTAAGCCAATTTAGAGGTGATTTAAAAGTAGCATATGAAGAGCTAAATAGGTTAAAAGCTTTGGAGGGTAATCCTCCTGAAGCAGGCAGGGCGAAAGAGCTGCTTCAGATAAATCGGGA
>CAYZNX010000255.1:0-1827 GCA_964479825.1 uncultured Planctomycetia bacterium
ATATGTAATGAAGGCGACAATGTAATTATCCTAAGCCCATACTGGGTGAGTTATCCGGAGATGGTGCGGCTGGCTCTCAGTTCGCCTGTATTTGTAGAAACAAAAGAGGAAAATAGTTTTATCCCTGACCCAAAGGATATAAGAAGGGCAATTACACCAAGGACTAAGGCCATTATCCTGAATAGCCCGAATAACCCTGCCGGCAGTGTTTATCCTGAATCTGTTTTAAGAGAGATTGCAGGTGAGGGGATATTGCTCATTTCAGATGAGGTGTATGAGAAGATAATCTATGATGGCGAGAAACACTATTCACCTGCCGGTTTCAGTCCAGAGACAAAGGCAAAGACAATAACAGTGAATGCAGTCTCTAAGACCTATGCAATGACAGGTTGGCGTATTGGATATGCAGGAGGTCCAAGGGATATTATCTCTGCAATGGGCAGGTTACAGGACCACAGCACCTCAAATCCTACAAGTTTTGCTCAGATGGCAAGTGTTACTGCCTTAAGAGGCCCGCAGGATTCTTTAGTTAAGATGGTAGAGGAATATACAAGACGCAGGGATTTTGCTGTAAATAAGTTGAAGGAAATTGATGGTGTGACATTTTCTGTACCAAAGGGTGCATTTTATATAATGATAAACATATCTAAGTTTTTAGGCAAAAAATATAAGAATGCAACTGAATTGGCAAACGCATTATTGGCTGAGGCGAAGGTTGCTATTGTGCCATGCTGTGGTTTTGGCGCACCGGAGTACCTTAGATTGTCATTTCCAATTTCTGAAAAGGAGATAGAGAAGGGACTGGACAGGATAAAAGAATGGTTACAACAAACAAAATAACAGAAACAGTAAAAAGGCTTTGTATAGAGGCAAATTATTACCTGGGGAATGATTGTGTGTCTAGCCTAGATTCTGCCCTGAAGGCTGAAAAATCTAGTCTGGCCAAAGAGATAATAAGCCAGATGATAGAAAATCTAAAGGTTGCTAGGAGTGATAATCTCCCTATATGCCAGGATACAGGTATTACAATAGTCTTCGTAGAAATAGGGCAGGATGTAGAGATATCTGGCGGCAATATAACAGATGCAATCAATGAGGGTGTAAGGCAGGGTTATAAAGAAGGATATCTTAGAACATCTGTAGTGAGGGATCCACTTCGCAGGGAGAATACTATGGATAATACACCAGCGGTAATCCATTATGAGATAGTCCCTGGTGATAAACTAAAGATAACAGTAGTCCCAAAAGGCGCAGGCAGTGAGAATATGAGCCAGCTTAGGATGCTTAAACCCCATGCTGGTATAGATAAGATAGAGGAATTTGTAATTAATACGGTAAAGAGCGCAGGCCCAAATCCTTGTCCACCTGTAATAGTCGGGGTAGGGATAGGCGGCACATTTGAAAAGAGCGCAATACTTTCCAAAAAGGCATTGCTACGGCCTGTTGGCTCAAGGAATTCTGATCCATTCTATGCTGATCTAGAGAAAAGACTATTAGATAAGATAAATTCCCTAGGGATAGGTCCCATGGGTATAGGCGGAAGTACTACCTGCCTGGATGTATTTATTGAGACATATCCTTGCCACATCGCAAGTCTACCAGTGTCTGTGAATATTCAATGCTGGGTTGCAAGACATAAAGAGGCAGTATTATGATAACTATAAAAACGCCGTTGAGTGATGTCGAAAAATTAAAGGCAGGAGATAAGGTATTAATATCAGGTACTATCTACACTGCTCGTGATTCTGCGCATAAGAGGTTTATTGAACTGATTAGTCAAGGGAAGGACCTGCCGTTTGATTTAAAGGGGCAGATAATCTATTATAC
>CAYZNX010000256.1:0-1811 GCA_964479825.1 uncultured Planctomycetia bacterium
ATATAACCTTATGCACTTATATAGCCAGCGGTGGCAGGACCCGCTGGCCTGGCGAAGCAATATTGCCCGAAGATTTGGAACGGGGTTGACACTCAAAATCAATAATGTTACAATAGTGTATGCCTAATGATAGATTTGAAATAGACTTAGCCAAACTCAAGACATACCCTATATCTAAAAGGAAAAGCAAGGTCAGGCACCAGGATTTTGCGAGGCCGCCTTTAAAAGGCGCCAGCTTTTCTGATTTTTATAATTCCCTCCCGAATATACTCTCAGGAGAAAGTTTTAGGCAGGTTGTGGATGCGGTTGTTTCAGCTTACAGGAGGAAAAGGCCTGTCATAGCGATGCTCGGTTCTCATGTAATTAAGTGCGGTATGAATCCGGTATTGATAGAGCTGATAAAGAAAAGGATAATCACTGCTATTTCCATGAATGGTTCAGGCGCAATACATGATTTTGAGGTTGCACTGATAGGCAAGACATCTGAGGATGTTGATGAGGCGCTTGAAGACGGGAGTTTTGGTATGGCAAAAGAGACTGCCTTGTATATTAATGGCGCGATCGGAGAGGCTGTTGAAAAAGATATTGGGGCAGGACAGGCGATAGGCCAGGTTATTGCGGAGGAGAAGTTGCCCTATAAAGATTTGAGTCTTCTATATAATTGCGTTAGCGAGGATATTCCGGCTACCGTGCATATTGCTATCGGCACGGACATTATTCATCAACATCCGAGCTGTGACGGGGCTAATTTAGGAGAGGCCTCTCTAAGGGATTTTCATAATTTTATAAAGGTTGTGTCTGGGCTTGACGAGGGAGGCGTGGTATTGAATATAGGGTCTTCTGTCATTCTGCCAGAGGTTTTTTTAAAGGCATTAAATGTGGCGCGAAATTTGGGCTATGGGGTAAAGGATTTTTCAGCTTGCAATCTTGACATGATAAATCATTATAGGCCTTATCAAAATGTAGTGCGTAGGCCTATAAAGTCAGGCGGGACAGGTTATACCTTAATCGGCCAACATGAGATATTGATACCTCTTCTGGCCCAGGCCGTCATTGAAAAGATATGAAGAAAAAAGACAGGTTAAGAAAAATTATTTCAGGATTTTCTAAAGCCAGGGTGCTTGTCATAGGAGATTTGATATTGGATGAATTCCTGTGGGGCGAGGTTTCCAGGATTTCACCAGAGGCGCCTGTGCCTGTTGTGTGGGTGAAGGCAGAATCTTTTATGCCGGGTGGTGCCGCAAATGTTGCCAATAATATTAATGCACTCGGGGGAAAGGCGCTTATATCAGGCGTTGTCGGCATGGATGGCCGAGGCAAGATCCTTACTGGCGAACTCAGAAAGAAAGGCATGGATATAGCCGGTATAATTATTGATCGCGATAGGCCAACAACTCTAAAGACAAGGGTGATTGCCCATCACCAGCAGGTTGTGAGGATAGATAAAGAAAAGATGGATGGTCTGGATAGTAGCCTGATTGAAAAGATAGTCGATTATGTCAAGAAGAATATAGAAGATATAGGCGCTATAATAATTGAGGACTATGGCAAGGGGGTTGTGACGCCAAGGCTTTTGCAGGATATCTTAAGATTGGCGGGGCGTTACGGGAAGATAGTAGCAGTTGACCCCAAGGAGGAGCATTTTCATTATTATAAAGGCGTAACACTCCTAACGCCGAACCATCACGAGGCCTCACAGGCAGCCGGCATAAAACTAAAAGACAGCGAAAGCCTGGATAAGGTTGGCAAGGTCCTTCTTAACAAGCTGAGGTGCGAGGCAGTCCTTATTACGCTTGGTGAAAACGGGATGC
>CAYZNX010000257.1:0-1801 GCA_964479825.1 uncultured Planctomycetia bacterium
ATAGGGGATATGATACACCTTCGCGCTCTTCATACATCAGTTCATAGCCAGGTGGTGGTGTGCCCTTCATTGCCTCTAAAACCTTTTGATTGTCATCGCTTACAAGCCTGAACTCTAAAAGGGCAGTCTTACCTATAAGCTCTTTTGCCCTTTCCTTTTCCTTTATGCCTGGCAATTGCACTACAATCCTATTTGTCCCTTCGGTATGTATTACAGGTTCAGAAACACCAAATGCGTCTACCCTTCGTCGTATAATCTCCTGTGCCTTATCAGGGCTAGTAGACGCCTCCTTCCAGAATTCCTCCAGTATCTTATCATTCGGCCTTATCTTTTCACGCGCCAGGTAATCCGGGAAATACTTGCTGAGTTCTACATTTTGGGTATCTGCCTCTTCCTGTAATATCAATAATAGGTTTTCCTGGGACTCGGTGATCCGGCCCTGGACGGCCTTCAGGTAATTCCCAAATGCCTCATCCACGTCCGATGCCTTACTCTCAAAATATTTTAACAGGTCCACCTGCAGTACCAGGTGCATCCCGCCTCTTAAATCAAGGCCGAGGTTAATAGTCTTCTGCGGCGGATATAATTTCCAGATAGAAACGCCTATAATTCCAACAATCAACAGCCACTTCCATTTTAGATCCTTGTTCATCCAGTAACCTCCTTACAATAACTTTACATCATTTATAATCAACTCAAAATCACAGCCAAGGAAATTTGCCGCGCGTTTTGCTATAATCATCCTGCTCAGGAATATCTCAAAGTACTCCATAACCTGCGAAATTGCAGTATCAATCTTTATTACATAGGATATCTTTTTGGCCTTGGGATCTATATTTACCACAGACCTCTCCACTGCATAATTCACCCTGTCATGTATATCAAATTTAATCATACTGGGTGTACGCACCCTTGAACGGTGCACATCGGATTTATCGGCGATAATCGTAGCGGCCGCTATAGGGCTTATCGGATCACCCAATTCCTCTTCATGATTTCCTATAGCACCCATAATCTCAGTTACCTCTTCATGATCCATACCCATCTCGCTGAGTATACTCCCGGCAATAATTGCGCTTGTCTGGCCGTGGTCTGAGCGGTTTACCAGGTTTCCTATATCATGCAGGTAGGCGCTTATTGCGGCAAGTTCTGCCTGCCTGGGCGGGTAATCAAGCTTAGTGAGAATTTCTCTGGCAATCTTGGCCGCTATATGGGCATGACGTTTGCCATGTTCTGTATAACCGATGGCCCTCATATGGCTATCTGCCTTTTCCAGATAGGTAACAATCTTTGGATTTGCCTCTACCTGTGCAAGGGTTATCATAATCTAGGCAGTCTCAGCCTTTTCCTTCTTTACTGTTGTAATGCAATTCCTGCTTACATCTATCTTTACATTCTCTGCTACCTTAACAGACACGATATCATCCTTTACATTTGCCACTATGCCATGGATACCGCCTGTAGTAATAATCTTATCACCCTTTTGGATACTGGAGAGCATCTGCTGCAGTTCCTTTTGTTTTTTATGTTGAGGTTTAATAAGAAGGAAGTAAAAGATAAAAAATATTAATATAAGCGGCATAAATGCGGCAAAGGGATTTGACTGCTGGGTCCCACTGCCGCTAGGCGATTGTGCCATTGCAAGAAAAAAATACATAATATCCTCCTATGCCAATTGCATATGTCTATACAATGGTTTAGCAATAGGCTTTAGAAATTTAGAGGCATCAATAATTTCAATACCGATAACCTCACCTTTTTCATCTAATTCTACATTTATCCCAGGTGCAATCTCTACGAA
>CAYZNX010000258.1:0-1774 GCA_964479825.1 uncultured Planctomycetia bacterium
TAGGGTTATTGGGTTATAGGGTTATTAGGGTTTAACCCAAGCAACCCAAGTAACTCAAGTAACTCTAGCAACCCAAGTAACTCTAGCAACCCAAGTAACCCTATCTGCTCATTATACGGGGAGGACGTCATGAAAACCTTAATTTTTATGTTTTTATTTATTATTTTATTTTTTTGCCTGAGTAATATTTGCTTTGCTAATGAACAATGGGAGGCAATAGCCGGCATTAAGGAGCGGGACATAAAAGAAATAGCACTTGACCCTGATAGTGGAGGCATTATCTATGCCGCGGGTGTAAAGTCGCTTTACCGAACTGAAGATAACGGCGAGACATGGACTCAGGTATTTATTGCAAAAGGGGATGCCAGTGTCATCAATTTCATTAAGGTTTATGCAGGCGAGGTTTATGTGTGCACAAATAGAGGTCTTTTTAAAAGTAGCGATGGCAAGGCTAAATGGAAAAGGATTTTTAAAGGTTTTGACGTTATGGAGAATAGGGTATTGCATATTGCGATTTCTGAAGACAAAAAGATATACCTCGGCACAGCAGGTGGACTTTTTGTCGGTAAAGGCGCTGATGGCTTAACGTGGGATAGGGATCCTGATGAGGCTGGAAATCTTAGCGTAAAATGGACAGCCTTTTTAGGAAAAAGCCCAATTATCGCATCTGAAAAAGGAGTATATAAAAAAACAGGGTCTGGCTGGAGGAGGATTTTTATAACCTTTACAGAAGAGTCAGAATACGATAGCGGCGAAACAGACGAGGCAATTAATGCTACAAGGCCGGTTAACAGCGTGATGGTTCATGAGGGAAAATTATTTCTGGCAACAGATGAAGGGATATTTGTAAGTAATGACAGGGGAGAAAGCTGGATTGGCTTCGAATCAAATAGTCTTCTTTCGCAAAAAATAAAGCGTTTACTATATAGAGACAGTCTTTTTGCAGCTACTGATGAAGGGGTTTTTAGATTTGATGAGAAAAGAGAGGCTTGGATAGCTGTCTATAAAGGCATATCTACACATAATGTGTTTAGCATTGCATCTGATGACAAGGGTTTTATCTGGCTTGCTACGAACGGAGGTTTATATAAGTCTACATTTAAGGATGTTAGTTCATTGAATACTGAGATCGACCCAGTACTTTATGAAAAAGAATATCTGAATGAAATATTTAATAATGAACCAACTATTAAGGACGTGCAGAACGTGGCCATTGAATATGCAGAGGTCCATCCTGATAAGATAAAAAACTGGAGGGAACAAGCAGCTAAACGTGCCATACTTCCAGATTTAAGCGTAGGTCTCGATAGATATGTAACTGACCTTTTGCATTGGGATAGCGGCACAAATCCAGATACTTTCCTTAAAGGCGATGATGCTGTTAGTTGGGATGTTTCATTGACATGGGACCTCGGTGACCTCATCTGGAATGATGCGCAAACTTCTATAGATACGCGTTCGCGGCTTATGGTGCAGCTACGAGATGATATATTGGACGAGCTCACAAGGACTTATTTTGAACGTCGAAGACTACAGATAGAAGCCTTTCTTTCACCGCCGCAGGATTTAAAAGAGAAATTAGAAAAGGAATTGAGGATCCAGGAGCTCACAGCAGACCTTGACGCGTTGACAGGCGGTTATTTTTCAAGAAAAATCTTACCTTCGGCTCGATAACTTAATCAATCGGTGAGTTAACAGGGGTAATATTGCTTCTCTACAGCCAGCGGGTCCTGTCTGCCAATCCACCTCGCCCTTGACATCAAAGATGTCAAGG
>CAYZNX010000259.1:0-1755 GCA_964479825.1 uncultured Planctomycetia bacterium
GAAGAATAAAGGCGATTATTCCTGTCCATATATTCGGTCATCCCGCAGATATGGATGACCTTATTGGGATCTGCAATGAAATGAATATCGATATAATTGAAGACGCAACAGAAAGTCTTGGCTCTGAGTATAAGGGCAGGAAGACTGGCACAGTAGGGAAAATAGGTTGTTTCTCGTTTAATGGAAACAAGATCATAACTACAGGTGGCGGTGGAATGATTGTTACCAAGAACAGCAATATAGATAAAAGAGTGAAACATTTAACAACCCAGGCTAAATGCGACTCTTTTGAATATGACCACGATGCGATTGGATATAATTATCGTCTCACAAATATCCAGGCTGCTATGGGGGTTGCACAGATGGAAAGATTAGATGAGTTTATTGCAATAAAGAGGAAAAACGCTGTTATGTATCACGAATATTTATCTGATATTGATGCAGTTGAATTTGTATTGGAAAAGCCATGGGCTAAGAGTAATTTCTGGTTCTATGCTATCAGAGTTCCAAAGGTTCATAAGAATCCCTTAATCGGTCATCTTCTTTCTAAAAAGATTCAAGTAAGACCTATATGGAAACCAATTCACACATTGCCGATGTATAGGAATTGCCAGGCATACAGGGTTGAAGAGGCTATAAACATTTATGATACTGCCATTAATCTCCCCTGCAGTGTAGGATTGAGAGAAAATGACATATATTTTATAGTTAAGCATATAAAGGGTTATTTTTCTTCTAAAGGTAAAGCCATTTGAAGAGGATCGTAATTTTAGGAGGAGGAGGACATGCCAGGGTCCTGATAGACCTTATCAGGGTTATTAATGAGTATGAGATTGCAGGCATTCTTGACTCAAGACTGAATACAAAAGATACAATTGCTGGTATCCCCATTTTAGGAGGGGATGATATGCTTCATGGGCTGTTTTCAGATGGTATTACACTGGCATGTATTGGCGTGGGCAGCGTAAGGGATAATAGTATCCGAAAGAGATTATATGAAAAAGTGAAACAAGTTGGTTTCTCTGTTCCATGTTTGGTCCATCCAAAGGCTGTTATATCGGATGGTTCAAAGATTTGTGAAGGTGTTCAGGTAATGGCAGGGGCAATCATTCAGGGAGAAAGCTTTATTTGTGAAAATACCATCATCAATACAGGTGCAATCATAGACCACGATTGCAAAATTGGCAGTCATGTCCATATATGTCCAGGTACTGTTATATCTGGAGGTTGTTCTATTGGAGACAGTGCTTTTGTAGGTGCTGGCACAACAGTTATTCAGGGGGTAAAAATAGGCAGAAATTCTTTTATTGCAGCAGGCTCTGTTGTAATCAACAATATAGAAGATAATAAAAAGGTAATGGGGATACCTGCAAAATGAGGACATTTATAATTGCAGAGGCAGGAGTGAATCACAATGGCTCCATAGATATAGCCAAAAATCTTATTGATGTTGCTATTGACGCAGGTGCTGACGCGGTGAAGTTTCAGACCTTTAAAGCTGATAAGGTAGTAACAGCTATGGCTATTAAGGCAAAATATCAGATTGAAAATATGGGAACATCTGAGTTACAGATCGAGATGTTAAAGCGACTTGAGCTAACGCCGGATGTCTTTAAAAAATTTTTCTCTTATTGTAGAAAGAAAAATATTATATTCATGTCCACGCCTTTTGACGAAAAAAGTGCCGACATGCTCGATACTTTAGGTATGACCATCTTTAAGATACCATCAGGAGAGATAACCAATAAACCCCTT
>CAYZNX010000260.1:0-1745 GCA_964479825.1 uncultured Planctomycetia bacterium
GCCATAGCTATATATTGTTACTGGTCCGAGCTTTGCTATTATAGGATACATTAGTTTGCCGCGTGTGACTCGTGATCTGCCTTTTATATTAAATCTATGTTTTTCTAGTCCTGGATATAGCCAACGGGAATAACATATATAGGGACGATATCTTCTGGAAGGTCTAATAACTTTTTTATTTTGTCGTCAGAAAATGCGCCTACGGCAACCGAGCCAAGGCCTTCTGCTACTGCCTGCAAATGAAGGTTCTGCGCTGCATGGCCGACTTCAATATAAACATAATTCCTGCCTCTCGTTCCATAATGAGAAGTGGTCCTGTTAAAATCTGCGCATATAACTATATCACTAGCAGCGTCCTTCACAAAGCCCTGGTTATAGCACGCCTCGGAAAGCAGCGGCCTCAAATCCTTATCCTTAAGCCGCTTTATTCCATGTATCTTTGGAACATACTGAAAAAGGCCATCCGACTTAACAACATAGACTTCTAATGGAAAGGTAGCCCCTGCAGACGGAGCGCTACGAAACCTTTTTGAGTCATCTGTAATACCCTGGCAGGACCAAAGAAGCTGACTAATCTGTTCCAATGATAATTCTTTGTCTGACAGGCTTCTCACGGACCGGCGCTTTAAGATAGCCTCTTCCAGGGAAATATTGCCCCTTTTGTTTGGCTGGGGAAGTTTTATCATATCTTCTCCTGCGTACAAAAGCGCAGCGAGAAATAATAATAAGGCTGGTATTGATTTAACCATAAGCTCCAGCTCTGTGCGCTGTCATATTAAAAATTAATTTGACAGCGCACTACTCTATCTCTATGTCAAGCTTGCCTGTCCGTTGTTTAGCAAGATCCCAGCTGTAGTCATAAAGATGAAGGCCTTTGCTTAAGGCTATTATCTCGCCATTTTCAACCCCTATTTCCTCTGCCATGTATTGTTTTACAAGTTCCAGGCCGCCGAGATTGGACGGAAATCCGCCCCATAAATCCCATGACCTGAAATAAGGGAAAAAATGGAGTTTCCCATATCGAACCCTCGTATCAATAAGCCGAAGGCAGGGCGGGTCATTAAGCTTTATGTCTGATGGCATACCTATCTCCATTATTGCCTGATTAGTACCGTGGCCTTGCGTCTTGTATATCTTTATAACCTCCTCAACCTGATTCACCTCCAGGGGCATCTCCTTTGTCATCTCTTTTCCGTCCCGAACCTCCTTTAGCCTGACCTTTGCGTCAACCAGCCTCTCTCCATAGGTATAGTCTTCTGTCTCTGTTTTTTGGCCTGTCAATAGATAAGACAGATAGCCATGTATGTATTCCATGCTTGTAGGGGCAGGTATCCCAGAGCCTTCAGGTATAATCGGTATTATCTGATGGCTGGGGTTCTTTACCCTTATTGTAACAAAGTCAAATTCAAGCCTCTTTTGATCTTTATAGCTCCCCCTCGTAATAGTATAAACATGGCCATGGCCCAGGATGCTTGAAAGACATCGAAACCAGGCATCATCTAAATCAAATGCCTCAATATAAATAGGTTCGAGTTCGCTTTTTTTCATTACCTAAAGCCCCCAGCGCCTCTCTAATTCAGCGTTTATCTCCTCAATCCTATCATTAGTCAAGCCTTTCTCATTTATTTTACTCTTGCCGCCTTTTTTCTTCAACATAATTATCTCTTCCAGCGCAGCGATAGAGATGACATCTCGGCCAAAACCCTTAGCGTGATTCCTCACAAAATTATCATCTGAAGAAACAG
>CAYZNX010000261.1:0-1744 GCA_964479825.1 uncultured Planctomycetia bacterium
TTTTGATTTTTGCAGTTTGATTTTTGCATTAAACCTTTATTTACTTTACAGGGCATCATATCAACCCTGCGAACATTCTAAGGCATTTCAAAGGGTCTTTCTCTTTCAAAAATAACTCTATTTCTTTTCTGATACGCCCGCGATTCACCTCGCCCAAAAATCCACCAGAAAGAGCTTCTCTAACAAGGGCTATTGTATGAGGCTCTATCGTAAAATCAAACCTGACAGAAAACCTCACAGCCCTAAAAATCCTGGTAGGGTCGTCAATAAAACTCTTGTCATGCATTACGCGGATAAGGCCTTCTTTTAAATCCTTAAGGCCATTATAAAGGTCAACGATATTGCCAAAATTCTTGTTATTTATAGAGATGGCCATGGCATTTATAGTAAAATCTCTTCTGAATAAGTCGTTTTTTATTGTGCCTGGCTCTACATCAGGATAGGAAGCGGGGCCCTTATAAGACTCTGTCCGTGCTGTAACTATATCTATCCTATGCCCGTTATATACTATGGTGGTTGTCTTGAATGCACGATGCACTGTCAGCTGCCCTTCCAGGGACTTATTCAGAATTTGAGAAAATCCTATGCCATCGCCTTCTACAACAAAATCCAGGTCGCAGTTCGGTAAATTAAGCAATATGTCCCTCACAGGCCCGCCTACTATATATGCGGAAAAATTTTCTTTATCAGCTGCCCTTCCAATAATCTTTATAATCCGAAAAATCTCCTTAGGAAGCTTATTAGCTAAGTCGAGTTTCATGGTCCTTTGCCCTTTTCCTGCGGAGTTCAGAAATTATACGCCGCTAATCACAAATCCTGCTATGTCCTTTGCAGCATCAGGATAAGCCAAGAAATTTATCCTGGCCTTCATACCGATTATCTTTTCGGGAAATAATATAAAATCCTTAATATAATCTCTCACCTGCTTGACTCTATTCGCACGCACTGCGGTTCCGTATCCTGTTAAAATCTTACAATTCCTTGTCTCCTGGCCTGGTATAGGCCTGACTATAATCATAGGGAGCTTTTTCGAAAGAGATTCCGAAACTGTCAATCCCCCGGATTTAGTAACGATGCAATCGCTTGATTCCATAAATTCATCAACATTATCCATGTAGGCAAAAACATTGAGTTTAATCGTAAGGCCCTCTTTTTTAGTGTTCAAGAGCTCAAATAAATTTTTATTTTTTCCACAAATAACGACCATCTGTATCTTTTCTCTTATCTCAGACTCAAGAGTGCAGATAGAATCGATTATCTCGCTTATAGGCCCTGTTCCAAAACCCCCGCTCATCACAAGGACATTAAATAGGCCCTTTTCCAAACCTAACTTTTCAGACACTTTCTGGCGGTCATTGGAAATGCTAAATACAGGATCGCATGGTATCCCTAACACCTTGATAATCCTCTCTTCTATGCCCCGCCTTGAAAGATCCTTTTTTGTCCTCTCTATAGCCGCGATAAAATAGTCTGGATTGCCTGATAACCAGAAGGAGTGCGGCAATAAATCAGTGATGACTGTTATAAGCCGGCCATTATAAATGCCTTTCCATTTTATCCTCGATATGACATCTGCTGGCAAAAAATGTGTGCAAACAATAATATCCGGGCTTTTTTCAACAACAAATTTTATAAATCGCCTTGCCTGGATACTATGAAAAAATCTACGAAAGGGCGCAAAAAATACATCAACCACCCTGAGGTCAAAAAGATAGTACAAAAGGCCCCATAAACAAGGCGTCCT
>CAYZNX010000262.1:0-1739 GCA_964479825.1 uncultured Planctomycetia bacterium
TTTATTCCCTGATAGAGAATGTAAAGGACATCTCTGAGATCAAACATCCTGCTGTTAAGGCAATTTTAGAGTATATGGACATTACAAGTGGTGTTGAGATACACCATGACGGTGATCTTCCTGCAAGGACAGGATTAGGATCGAGTTCTTCATTTGCAGTTGGGTTGTTGCACACTATCTATGCTTTGAAAGGAGTTATGCCAACAAAGATGCGTCTGGCAACAGAGGCAATTCATGTAGAGCAGAATATTATTAAGGAGAATGTCGGTTCACAGGACCAGGTGTCAGCAGCCTTTGGTGGATTTAATGTGATAAGTTTCAACCCTGATAATACTATTCAGGTTAATCCAGTAATTATGTATGTTGACAAACTGCGGCAGTTGCAGAATCATCTGATGTTTTACTTTACAGGATTTTCGAGGATTGCATCCGAGATCGCAAAAAAACAGATCGAAAGTACCCCAAATAAGAAGAAAGAGTTAACAATTATGCACAAAATGGTTAATGAGGCACTATCGATTCTAACTAATGAGAATACAGATATTACAGAGTTCGGAAAATTATTAAACGAATCGTGGATGCTTAAACGTAGCCTTACTGATAAGATATCCGCACCCCATATAGATGAGATCTACGAAGCTGCTTTAAGTGCAGGAGCCATAGGAGGAAAATTACTGGGTGCAGGCGGTGGTGGATTTATGATAATCTTTGCAAAACCTGAAGACCAGCCGAGAATTGCAGAGAGGCTAAAAGGACTTTTACGGGTTCCTTTTGAATTTGAAAATTCGGGTAGCCAGATTATTGTTTATAAGCCAAATGGTATTCATTAGAATATGATTTCCATTCCAAGACCGGAAGATACTGATGTTATTATTCTGTGCGGAGGGCTTGGTACTCGATTAAGAAGCACTATAAGTGATCGTCCAAAGGTAATGGCTGAGGTAAACAGTCGTCCCTTTCTCGATATTCTTATCGGATATGTTGCTGATTATGGTTTTAAGCGGTTTATCCTATGTACAGGTTATATGAAAGATGTGATTAGGAAGTATTACGAGTATAGAAATACAGGTTTGATTATTTTATTTTCTGAAGAAAAAGATTTGCTGGGTACGGCAGGTGCGATAAAAAATGCAGGGGCATTTATCAAAAGTAATCCATTTCTTGCTATGAACGGTGATTCATTCTGTGAGATAGACATAAGGGCTTTTCTTGATTTTCATATAAATAAAAAAGCAGTAGTATCCATTGCACTGGCATCGCCAGATAAAGATCCAGATTATGGTGCCGTAACAATAGATGACAACCAGCGTGTTATAAGTTTTAATGAGAAGGTAAGACCGGATGCTGATAGTTTTATCAGTGCAGGCGTATATTTTTTTAACAGGGATATCCTCAATCTTATACCAATAAATACCAATTATTCACTCGAACATGACCTCTTTCCGAAAATTATTGATAAGGGCATTTATGGATATGTCACAGGAAAAAGGCTCATTGATATTGGTACACCCGAAAGATTTAAAAAGGCAGAAGGGTTTTTTGAGAGAGGGAAGACAAGATGAGTAAAGATATAGACATAGTGCTTATCAATCCCGGAGACAGAAAACAAGTATATCAAAACCTCTGTCAGGACTATTCTGCTATTGAGCCTCCTTTCTGGGTAGCAGTAATAGCGGCTTATCTCAGGAATAATGGATTCAGCGTAGCGATTATTGACTCAAATGCCGAGAACATCTCAC
>CAYZNX010000263.1:0-1692 GCA_964479825.1 uncultured Planctomycetia bacterium
CTCTATGCCCTTTGCCCTATGCCCTATGCCATTATACGCATTAACCACAACCTTAATCTTATGCGTAGAGTGGTCAAATATTATATGGCTATCTGCCATCATAAAAATAGCGTCAGGCACATCCAGCTCATCTTGATTTCTATTCGGGATATTTTCAAAGAATCTGACCATATCATACCCTATAAAACCGACAAGCCCGCCTGAAAATCTCGGAAGGCCTTTTATGAGGGCCGGCTTAAAACCTTGCATTATCTTTGCTATCTCATCAAGCGGAGATTCTGAAAAAAAACATTCTCCCTTCCCATCCTTTATCAGTTGTATCAAGCTGCCTCTACTCATAAATCGTATAGACGGTTCTATGCCTATAAAGGAAAATCTGGCTATCTTTTGCTCCCCCTCGACAGACTCCAAGAGATAAGAATATTCGTTTTTTATTTTCATAAATGCAGACACAGGCGTCAATAAATCAGCAAGTATCTCCCGATGCACAGGTATCACATTCGCCTTCTTCGCAAGCCTTATGAATTCTTCTTTGGTTGGATAATACATAGCCTCCTGTAAAAACAACTGCGGTTTCCTGTATGGCATGCCACGCCAATCTGCCTTACCTTAACGAGGAGTGCGTCCATGTCGCAGTCATAATAAATACCTTTTACAAACTGAAGATTCCCAGATGTCTCGCCTTTTGTCCAATACCTACCTCGGGAGCGAGACCAGAAACATGCCTTGCCTGACCTGATAGTCCTCTTAAGAGATGTCCTGTTCATATATGCAATCATCAAGACCTGTCCAGTTTTATAATCCTGCATTATTGCTGGTATCAACCCATGGGCATTAAACTTCAAATCCTTTATTATAAGCTTTGCCCTTTGCCCTTTGCCCTTTGCCCTTTTCATACCCTCACCTCTACACCTTTTTTTCTTAGATAATCCTTTGCCTCTTTAATAGAATGCTCCCTGAAGTGAAAGATAGATGCTGCCAACGCCGCATCTGCCTTTCCGCGGGTCAATACCTCAAACAAATGCTCTAACCTCCCTGCCCCGCCAGAGGCTATAATAGGGATGTTCAGGTTTTCAGAAAATACCCTTGTCAATTCAATATCATATCCGTTTTTTGTACCGTCCATGTCCATACTTGTAAGAAGTATTTCCCCTGCCCCAAGGCCTTCAACCTCCTTGCCCCATTCTAGCGCGTCTAA
Source organism: uncultured Planctomycetia bacterium (assembly GCA_964479825.1). Classification (GTDB taxonomy): domain Bacteria; phylum Omnitrophota; class Gorgyraeia; order Gorgyraeales; family Gorgyraeaceae; genus CAYZNX01. Next base: position 1,199 of record CAYZNX010000263.1, read on the forward strand.
TCCCGTAGGCGTTCGGCCGCCGTTAATATAAACCTCCCAGGATTTTTTATTTGCCCTTTGCCCTTTGCTCTTTGCTCTTTGCTCTTTGCGCTTTGCATCTATAGCCACGACTATACACTGACTGCCGAACCTCTCAGAGGCCCTCCTCACGAGCACTGGCTCCTTCACAGCAGCGGTATTAATAGACACCTTATCTGTTCCTGCATTTAATAGCTCCCTTATATCATCAAGGCTCCTTATGCCGCCGCCAACAGTCAATGGCATAAAAACAGTTTCTGCTGTCTTTCTTACAACATCCAGCATGGTCTGCCTATTTTCAAAACTCGCTGTGATGTCTAAGAAAATTATTTCGTCGGCACCCTCCCTGTCGTAAACCTGTGCAACCTCGGCCGGGTCTCCTGCATCCTTCAAATCTAAAAACTTAATGCCTTTAACCACCCTGCCGTCTTTGACATCTAAACAAGGAATAATTCTTTTGGTCAGCATGCTAATCT
>CAYZNX010000264.1:0-1680 GCA_964479825.1 uncultured Planctomycetia bacterium
TGTCTGTCCTACGCCAACGTCCTCCGGCTTTATAATTTCGTATGTTGCCCTCTTTTTTAAAATACCGTCTTGGTGGACGCCTGCTTCATGGCTGAATGCATTCTGACCGACTATGGCCTTATTCGGCTGGACCACAATGCCTGTAAGTTTACTTACAAGGCGGCTTGTTTTGTAAAGCTCTTTTGTATCGATAGATGTATAACATTTAAAGATATCCTTGCGCGTATCGATAGCCATTACTATCTCTTCCAGAGATGCATTGCCAGCCCTCTCTCCGATGCCGTTAACAGTGCATTCTACCTGTTCAGCGCCGTTTTCTACTGCAGAAAGAGAATTGCTGACGCCAAGCCCCAGGTCATTATGGCAGTGGACGCTGATTATTGCCTTGTTTGCGTTCGGCACGCGCGTCTTTATTGTCCTTATAAGCAACCCAAACTCAATTGGTATAGAATAACCGACTGTGTCAGGGATATTAACTGTTTCTGCTCCTGCAGATATCACGGCCTCGACAACCCGGCATAAAAAATCCTTTTCAGAGCGCGATGCATCCTCTGGCGAGAACTCAATATCATTACAAAAATTCCTGGCGTATTTAACGGCCCAGACTGCCTGCCTTAATATCTCTGACTCTGCTTTCTTAAGTTTATACTTCATGTGGATCTTTGAAGTCGCTAAAAACACGTGTATCCTTGGCCTCTTTGCCTTCTTTACTGCCTCAGCGCAGGTCTCTATATCTGACTTTGTGGCCCGAGCAAGACCACAGATAGTAGGACCTTTAACAAGAGTCGCCACCTCTCTTACAGCATTGAAGTCGCCCATTGAAGCAACAGGAAAACCTGCTTCGATTACATCTACGCCCAACCTGGCAAGCTGCTTGGCGATTTCTACCTTTGCCCTTATGTCCAGGCTCGCGCCTGGTGACTGCTCACCGTCTCTTAGGGTTGTGTCGAAAATAATTATGCGTTTCATAGTGTTAATCCAAAATCCAAAAATCAAATATCAAAATGACATAAAACAGATATCTAAACTGAAAAACTGAAAAAACCTAAAAACTGAAAAACGTAAAGACAAAACGTTTTTCTGTCTTTAAGTTTTTAGGTTTTTCGGTTTTTAAGTATTACTTGCATTTTGATTTTTGAATTTATTTAATCCAATCCATCATACTGCGCAATTTCTTGCCTACGATCTCTATTGGGTGCGTGTCGTCCTGCCTTGACAACTTATTATATAAAGGCCTGCCCTTCTCATTCTCTTTGATCCACTCTTCTGCAAATTTACCAGACTGGACCTCCTCCAGAATCCTCTTCATTTCCTTGCGCGTCGCCTCTGTTATAATCCTTTTTCCCCTTGTAAGGTCGCCGTATTCTGCTGTATCAGAAACCCTCTTCCTCATGCCCTGAATTCCAACTTTATAAATCATATCTGTTATCAGCTTAAGTTCGTGCAGGCATTCAAAATACGCTATCTCAGGCTGATACCCGGCTTCTACCAGTGTCTCAAACCCTGCCTTTATAAGTTCAGAGACGCCGCCGCATAGAACTGTCTGTTCTCCAAAGAGGTCTGTCTCTGTCTCCTCTCTGAATGTAGTCTCTATGACGCCTGCCCTTGTGCCGCCAATGCCTTTAGCATAAGCGAGCCCGATATCTCTCGCCTTTCTGCTCGGATCCTGGAAAACAGCAA
>CAYZNX010000265.1:0-1667 GCA_964479825.1 uncultured Planctomycetia bacterium
CACATTTTCTGCAATGCTTATTTTGTGAAGTTAAGCTCTGACAGCCTTAAGGCTGGGCTCCTGTAGTCCTTGACATCTTTGATGTCAAGGGCTGCCAAGACGAAGCCCTTCGGGCTTCAGGATGAGCCCCTCGAGCAGAAAAACACCCCGAGGGCTCACTTAAGTAATATCATATTTTTGCTCTATGGAAAATCGCATAAATACACAGGAAAATAGGACGAACTTTCAGTTGTTGTGAATAAACATGCGTTTTAAAGAATCTCCTAGTCTTTTTTTCCGTAGCTCTCTACCTACAACTCCCTTTAACAATCGAGGGCTCAGCATGAAAAAAGATACAATCTCTTTAACACTAAAAATATTCACTGCTATTGCCTTCTTCGCCATTCTCATAAGCTGAAACGGGGTATAAAAAGAGAATCTTATCCTTCTAGCTATTCTCTTCAAGGCTGCATGAGGGTATTTATCTGAGTAAAATTCGCCTCTATCAGTCACATGATACCCAGGCGTGGATTCCGCAAGGCCCTTAAGAGCTGAAAACCTTTCTATCCTCAATTTCTGGAATGTTATTGAATCCACCCCGATTTCTTTTGCGAATTTAGGAATATGCATCATCTCGTCTTCTGTCTCGTTTATATTTCCGTAAATAAAATAGCCGTGATAATATATGGGGTATTTCCTGAGGACCTCGAAGGATTTTCTTATTGAAAACGAATCAAATCCCTTATCAAGCTGTGCCAATATATGGTCATGCGGAGACTCTATTCCCAGAAGCAACAGCTTGAATCCAGCCTTAACTATTTTTTCAAGAAGACGCGGGTGATTGGCAATTTCTATACGGGCCTGGGCAAAAAAGCGCTTATTCACCTTTCGCTCTATCAATAAATCGCAGATCCTTTCAGTCCTCTTTATATTGCTGAAAAAATTATCGTCGCTGAAAAGAATAGCTTCTGCATCCAGGCCTTCTATCTCGTTGACCACCGACTCGGCCTGGCGCATCGAATAATCTCTTTTTTGTCCAAGAGGATTTAGTTTAAAAGTACAAAACTTGCAGTCATATGGGCATCCCCTGGAGCTGAGAACAGTATCGAAGGTCAGTTTTGTCATATTTATGCCGTTTAAGGCCATCCGGTACTTAACGCGCCTTAAGCTGCGGTCAGGATAGGGAATATCGTCTACGGAACACAAGGGCCTATTTTTGTTGTGCTGGATTTCGCCATTTACCCTGTATGATATGCCCGGAATATCCCTTAGCGGGATGTCCTTCATTATATCTTTTATAGTCTCCTCTCCCTCTCCTCTTACAACGATATCTATTTTAGGGCAGGACCGCAGCAATTCCTCCACCTGTTCTGTGGCCTTATATCCTCCGACGACAAGCGGGATTTCATCCGGCATATAATTTAAAAGATCGCATATTTCTTTAAACTGCCTATCCCATGTAATGCTTATACATAAAATATCAACCTTGCCCTCATGGATGAAATCCAATAAATTATCTGTAGCTGCAAACCCTTTTTCATATCTCAAATCCAGGAGGGTCAACTTTTGCACATAATTCTTTGCGCTTGTTGCTATATATTCCAGGCCAGTCGGAGGAAAGAGGCTCATGATGCTTGTGGAAGTGGATTCTACGTAAGGATTTAAAAAAAGGGCATGTTTATACTTCA
>CAYZNX010000266.1:0-1666 GCA_964479825.1 uncultured Planctomycetia bacterium
TGTAGGCCTTGCAATGACACCCTATGGTCTTGCATGTATTGTGATAAATTATTATCTGGCGCGGCACTGGACCAGATTCCTGCCGTATCTTGTCACAGCCGCTGTACTGCAGATTGTATTATTGGTGCTATTCCACAACACACTTATTCAGGTCTTGACTGTTTTATTTGTTGCTGGTATTTTTATTCTCCTCTGCGGAGTGCCAGGATGGGCATATGAATCTACTAGACATAGCAAAAAGGGCTAAGGATGCATCAGGCAGATTGGCCTTAGTTTCCGCCGAAGAAAAGAACAAGGCCCTGCTAAAGATGGCTGATCTACTAGAGGAGAGGGTGTCACTTATTATAAAGAAGAATAAAGAAGATATAGATAATGCAGATTTAGCGCCTGCTATAATTGATAGATTGACGCTTACAGAAAAGAGGATTGCGGCGATGGCGGATGGGCTTCGCGTGGTGGCGAAACTACCTGATCCTGTTGGTGAAGTGATAAAGAGCTGGCGAAGGCCGAATGGGCTTATGATAGATAAGGTACGGGTGCCTATTGGTGTAATATTTATGATCTACGAATCTAGGCCGAATGTTACTGTTGACAGCGCAGGGCTTTGTTTTAAGAGCGGCAATTCAGTAATACTTCGCGGCGGTAAGGAGGCGATGAATTCCAATAAGGCCTTGGTTAGTATATTGCATGAGGCATTAAAAGAAAAGGATTGTATCCAATTTGTAGAGACTACAGACAGGGGCGCAGTGCCTAGTTTACTAAAGATGACAGAATATATTGATCTTGTTATTCCAAGGGGAGGCGAGGAATTGATTAAGGTGGTTGTAGAGGAGTCAAGGATCCCTGTCATAAAACATTATAAGGGTATATGCCATGTATATGTGGATAAGGATGCAGACCTTGATATGGCAAGTCGGATTGTTATAAATGCAAAGGTACAGCGCCCTGGTGTATGCAATGCAATGGAGACTTTATTGGTTCATAAGGATGTCGGCCGTCAATTTCTGCCGAGGATATCAAAGGAATTACAGGGTTATAAGGTAGAATTGCGAGGATGTCCAACATCAAGGGAGATAGTCCCGGATATGCTGCCTGCCACTGAAGAGGATTGGAAGACAGAATATCTGGATCTAATACTTTCAGTAAAGGTTGTGGATAATTTGGATGGTGCTATATGGCATATCAATCATTATGGCTCCAGGCATTCTGATAGTATAGTTACAAAAAATAATCTCAACGCAGAGAGATTTGTAAGAGAGGTAGACAGCGCCTGCGTATTTGTAAATACAACCACAAGATTTAGCGACGGTGGTGAATTTGGAATGGGCGCTGAGATAGGCATTAGTACTGATAAGATACATGCACGCGGCCCAATGGGACTTAGTGAATTGACGAGTTATAAGTATGTAGTTAGGGGTAACGGACAGATTCGCGAATGACGAAAAGAATAGGTATTTTGGGCGGCACATTTAATCCTATCCATACAGGACACCTCCTCCTTGCAGAAGGGGTGAGAGAAAAATTAAATCTTGATAGTGTCTTGTTTATTCCATGTTACCTCCCTCCGCATAAAAAACCGCTTAGACTTGCACCGGCAAGACACAGACTTGCAATGGTGAGATTGGCTATTAAGGGAATCCATCCTTTAAGGTATCCACTATAGAGA
>CAYZNX010000267.1:0-1646 GCA_964479825.1 uncultured Planctomycetia bacterium
GGAGGATTTTCGAGCTTTTCAAAATTAAATTTATTGGTGCCGTACCATACATACACTTTCCCTCTGAGGTGATAAATAATTTGTAACTATTGGGGACGGGTTATTAAACCTATGAAAGTAGCAAGAGCGAAACAAGCAATTGAAACACACCAATAAGCGATGTACCTTATTCTCCCTCCTACCTTCTCGGAACCCTCGGCATGGCTCCGTAAAAAAACCGTAAAAGCCAAGGAGATAAGGATTACATAGACAAAAATTCTACTGCGAGGTTCCCGAAGAAATATCGCAAGCGCTGGTAGCGTGAAAAAAAATGGGCTGAATGGACTAATTTGGCTTCCTCCAGTACGGACGACCATAATTGTTATGCAGATAATATCCATTGTGAACATTGTAAACAAAGCTGTCGACGATCTTATGACTGTAGGTATGGTTCCTCCAAAAAGAGGCTTCCATATTATAGAGAATTCATCTGAAAACACAAGACCTCCTAGAGATATTAACGCGAGTATAAGGAGTATCAATACAAATGATGCTGCACCGGGACTGTATCCTATAGGGGTATACTTATCTCCCAGCACAAGGAGCACAGCACAAATAGCCATGATAAAAATAATTGAAAGCTGGGTAATAATCGCTGCACCAGTAATAGTTACAGGAGTAATAGTCTCATTCATAGGAATAGAGACCACCAAATAATGTAAATATTTTATAATTAATGGGCACTTTTCGTTCTTCCTTATAAATTATCTTTTTCTTAACTCATCAAGCATGACCCAATCTCCAGGCGCTCGTTCATATTTCCACCATATCCAGCCATTTGAATCCTTGCCTCTTACGGACTGTGCTGCCAGAGACGGAGAATTATAAACCTTTCCTTTATAGCGGATAGTTCCGTTTTGCCTGACAACCGCCTTGTGTAGTTTGCCCTTATACAACATGCGGATTTTGAATTTCCTGTTAAGCATAGCAAGAACAAACAGCTTGCCACTTTTCTGTCTTGTCCTTTGTTCCTTACTTTCAACGCAGAAGACAGAGTCTATCTCCATTCGCTTGGAGTATTTAAGGGTTTCTCTAAAGTCAGACTTTAAATCCTGAGAGCGAAGAAACTTGCCTGATTTTTTATTGCCGAATGGAGAAGCGATTCAAGCTCTTTCAAATGTTCATCTTTTATTGTCAGATAAATGCTGAACCTGTTCCAAGTTTCAGCGTGTCTGTCGCTTAGATGGCGACTAAGTCTGTTTCTGAGGTTAGAGGCAAGGCCAACATAATAGAGCTTATCTTTTTTATAGAGGGCATAGATACCGTGTCTGCCTCGGACGTATTTCTTTATGATGGCCTGATATTTCTCAAGGGCATCACGAGATATGTTTTCAAGATGCTGGCAAACAAGCTGACCTTTGTAAGATTTCATTTCAACCTCTTTCCTTTTAAGAAAGTCTTTTATTTATCTCCCAATATCATCTTCTCAACTTTCTTTTTAGCTTCCTCAATAATTTTACCTGCTTCTGCTTTTAGCCTTTCCGCTTCAGAGATTCGCCTTTTAACTTCATCGGCGATTTTGTTTTGGATTTCAAGAGGAGGAAGAGGGACTTTAACGGTTTTAAGGAGTTCTATATTTACGCCTGACTGGTTACTCCAATTGGTAC
>CAYZNX010000268.1:0-431 GCA_964479825.1 uncultured Planctomycetia bacterium
GTCTTATGCCGCAGAAGAAGAATCCTGATACAGCAGAACTTCTAAGGGCAAAGACTGGTAGGCTTAATGGAAATCTTATATCCCTATTAACTGTACTTAAGGGGTTGCCCCTCTCATATAATAGAGACCTGCAGGAGGATAAACCGCCTGTATTTGACTCAGTGGATACAATAAAGGACTCATTAGAGATAGCTGCCTTATTAATAAGGGGCATAGTTGTAAATAAAAAACATATATCAGAGATACTGGCGCAAGACGATACATGTCTTGCAACTGATGTAGTTGAGCAACTGGTAACTAAGGGCATCCCATTCAGAAAGGCACATGAAGAGATTGGGAAACTTGTAAGAAAAGGTATTCAGTTGAAGGGTTATGCTAAGGCATCAATAAGGAATAAAAAAACAATAGGCAGTACTAACCCAATTATGGTT
>CAYZNX010000268.1:467-1624 GCA_964479825.1 uncultured Planctomycetia bacterium
AGATTGCTCAAAGATGCATGACTTTAAATATATCAATAACAAACTATGCTGTGAAGACACCCCTGTTAAGAAGATAGCAGACGCTGTTGGCACACCTGTATATATCTATACCAAAAAGACACTCCTTGACCATTATAACAAATTAGATAATGCCTTTAGCTCTATTCCGCATCTTATCTGTTATTCAGTAAAAAGTAATTCCAACCTCGCTGTATGCCGCACCTTGGTAAAGGCAGGGGCTGGCCTGGATGTAGTATCAGGAGGTGAATTATTCAGGGCAAGGAAGATCGGCGTTGATCCAAAAAAGATTGTCTTTGCAGGGGTTGGTAAAACTGAACAAGAGATAAGAGAGGCATTAAAGACTGGGATTTTATTTTTTACTGTAGAATCTATCCCTGAACTACATCTAATTAACAGGGTTGCTAAAGACCTGCATAAAAAGGCGCCTATTAGCCTCAGGATAAATCCTGAGATTGATCTAAAGACACATGGATATATAGCAACAGGCAAAAAGGGAACTAAATTCGGATTAGATCTGGCTACTGCAAGATGGCTCTATAACCAGTATAATAAGTTCCCGCATACCGTACCTGTTGGAATACAGATCCATATCGGCTCACAGATAACAAGACCCCAGCCATTTGTTAAGGCATTAAGAAAGATACTACCCCTTATAAAAGAATTGAAGCATTCAATCAAATACCTGGATATAGGCGGCGGACTCGGGATAATCTATGAGAATGAGAGGGCAACAACAGCGAGGCAATTTGCCTATGCAATACTGCCATTAATAAAGGATCTGGGCCTAGTTATAATATTGGAGCCTGGCAGATTTATTGCAGGAAATGCAGGGATATTGGTAACAAAGGTGCTTTATATTAAAGAGACCCCTCAAAAGAAATTTATTATAGTGGATAGCGGTATGAATGACCTTATAAGGCCAAGCCTATACCATGCATATCATGAGATTGTGCCTGTGGATAGAATGGAGAGTGAATCTATTACTGCGGATATAGTAGGTCCTGTATGTGAATCAGGGGATTTCTTTGCGCTAAACCGAAAGATAGAGATGCCTAGGCAAGGCGATCTATTAGCAATCATGGGCGCAGGCGCCTATGGCTTTTCAATGGCAAGTAATTATAATTCAAGGCCAAGAC
>CAYZNX010000269.1:0-1623 GCA_964479825.1 uncultured Planctomycetia bacterium
TACCCCTGTCGTCTATGGAGTTACGCCCAAAGACCTTTTTAAAGAGATCGTAGGTAACACCTGCACCCCCATATGCCTCATTTACTGCCAGGTCCTTGCCCTTCGGCGTCCCTTCTGAACGCACAAGACGCCCGGGCAGGGTGTATCCATTACCGGCGTCATATACCGTACGCCGCCTTGTACCAGTCGCTGTACTCCCCAGCGCTGCAATCACTGACAACGATAACCGTTGCCCCCTGATCTGTTCTGACAGGGTCAAAGACTCCCATGCACACTGTTGCTGATGTGGACTCCCCCGTTTTGCAATCTCCTTCAGGATGTGCGGTGGTATAATGAAACAGACCGGATATGCTATCACAGAACGATTTATACCATACTGTTCTCTCTTATTCATGCCCCACCCCCTTGAAAATACCCCTGATCTGTCATGCTGAACTTGTTTCAGGGTCATCAATGTTTTATTTACTTTTATTTTTTGTTTTCATTTTTATGATAGCATTTTGAAGCCATATTATGCAATCACCCGTTGCTTTCGACTGAGAAAAAATCTATACTTAAAAAGTAAATATGGCCAAGGAGGGAAAGATGCCCATTAAAGAGCAAGCTATTGAATTAATCCGGACACTTCCTGATGATTGCACACTTGAAGATATCCAGTACCACTAAAGGGAGAGGTATCCTCAGTGGAATCGCACAATAAGAAAAAACCTTTGGAAGACATAATAAAAAGAAAACCCTATCTAATCTGGTATATTAAGGACATGGAATCCCTGAGTGAAGAGAGTATCATAGAGGCTATACTGTGTGGAGGTGACTTTAAGGATTTTCTTGAGTTAATAAAGATACTGGGGATGGAGGAAGTGGCAAAGATCTTTTTCCGGCAGGTCTCGATGAAAAGGACAAATTATAGCAAAAAGACAGAAAACTATTTTACCCTTTTCTTTAAAAGGCATCTTGAGCATGTTTAAGGAGGTACTGACAGAGAGTCAGAAACGCATATTCCCCCTGATAAGGGGCTTTCGCAAGGATTTCTATCTTGCAGGCGGGACAGCCGTTGCCCTTCAAATAGGACACAGAAGGACAATAGATTTTGACCTGTTTTCAAGCAGGCATCTCAATACCATCAAAATTATAGCGGCAATAAGAAGGGGAAATTACAGAATTGCGACCCTTGAGGAAACCCCTGAGGAGATGACCATGATTATTGAAGAGGTAAAGATTACATTTCTGGAGTATCCCTTCAACATAACGCCATGTGTTAATCTCGATGCTATCATCAGTATGCCTGACCTTCTTTCCCTCGGTGCAATGAAGGCATATTCTCTGGGAAGAAGAAGTAAATGGAAGGATTATGTTGATCTTTATTTCATAATCAAAGGTTATTTTTCTGTTAGAGAGATATCGGAGAAGGCAAGAGAGATATTCAGCGGGGGATTTAACGAGAGGCTTTTCAGGGAACAGCTCTGCTATTTCAAAGATATAGATTTCAGTGAAGGGATGGATTATGTAAAAAGTGCTGTCAGAGATGGAGAGATAAAGGAATTTTTAACCACCGTGGCAGTAGAGTTATGAAATAAGGGCTTTTAAAGGAAATAGAGGAAATTCCTGAGGGAATGATGCATA
>CAYZNX010000270.1:0-1622 GCA_964479825.1 uncultured Planctomycetia bacterium
ATAAGATTTTAGAAGTAAAGAGGCTTAACAATACTGACTGGGAAATTATAATTCAAAAAGGCAATGGTAGTTTTGCGATATAAAAATAGAGAGTTTTAAATTTTTAATCGCAAGGCGTTACCAAGACAAGGGGATTTTTACTTTATTACCTTAGAAAGAAGTCAAAGAAGGCTAAAACAGACGCAGGCGTCCAGAAATGGACGCCTTAATTTTTTAGGTGTAGAAATGGAAAGAGAAAAGATGTTTTGTTATCAATGTTCACAGGCTGCAAGGGGGATAGGCTGCGAGACATCAGGTATATGCGGCAAAGACCCGACGCTTGCGCGACTCCAGGATAATCTTATCTACTCGATACAGGGAATGTCCGGATATTTGTATCGAGCAAGAAGGTTAGGGTTTGCACCGCCCTTGCCTGAGATAGACGACTTTGTAAGCCGCGCTTTCTATTCTATGTTTACGAATGTAAACTTTGATCCGGAGAGTTATCTTGAGTTAGCTATTGAATCCGGAAGGATGAACCTCAAGGGAATGAAACTTTTAAAAGTGGCTTATATTGAAAGATATGGAGAACCCGAGCCGACGTTAGTAGCAACAGGCATAAGAAAAGGCAGGGGCATTATAGTTACAGGCCATGGGTTGAAGGTGCTGGAGGAATTGCTTAAGCAGACAGAAGGAATGGGAATAAATGTTTACACTCACTCAGAGATGCTGCCAGCCCACGCTTACCCTGAGTTAAAAAAATATAAGCATTTAGTAGGAAACTTAGGTAAGGCATGGCATGACCAGAAAAGATTATTTAGCCAATATCCTATGGCGATTCTGGGCACATCAAACTGTGTGCTTATCCCAAAAGAAGAATACAAGGACAGGTTTTTTACAACAGGGCCAGTGAGGCTTCCGGGCATTAAGCATATAAATGGATACGATTATACACCTGTTATACAGAAAGCCAAATCCCTGCCAGAACTTGAGGAGAAACCCGGCGAGACTATATTAAGTACCGGGTACTCAAGGTCGGTTGTTTTATCTTTGAAGGATAAGCTCAAGGAATTGGTGGAAAAGGGAAAAATTCGCCATTTTTTCCTCGTGGGAGGATGTGACTCACCTACAAGGAAGATGGAGTATTACCGTGAGTTTGTCAAGCTCCTGCCAAAAGATACTGTCGTCCTTACATTGGGTTGTGGAAAATTTAGATTTAATGATTTAGACCTTGGAGACATAGAGGGTATTCCACGGCTTATAGATTTGGGCCAGTGCAACGATACGATAGTGGCTATTGACATCGCAGGCGGCCTTGCGGAAGTCTTGGGCTTAGGAATAAAAGAGTTGCCGCTTACCTTGATTTTGTGTTGGATGAACCAGGATGCAATAGCCATTCTCTGGAGCCTTATTGCCTTAGGGATTACCAGAATATACTTAGGTCCTGTTCCGCCTGCATGGGCAAATGAGGGTATTCTTGAAGTGCTCACAAATAGATATGGCATAAGGCTCATAGGAGACCCAAAACAGGACATTAATGAGATTTTGGGTTACCAAAATCAAGAGATTTTTACTTTTAATAGTGTAACACGCATTGAAGCGTAAAAGACACAAAGGCGTTCAGGAAACTGAACGTCTTTTTA
>CAYZNX010000271.1:0-1609 GCA_964479825.1 uncultured Planctomycetia bacterium
TTGGGCTTTCCCCGGTAAAGATAAATGTATTGCTGTTGGATAAGAATGAGGTAAATGATTTTATTAAACTAACTATTGAGAATCCGATACATGTAAGGTTTATTGAATTTATGCCTATAGGCAGTTATAAGGGGAGTGGAATTACTTTGGATATACCAGAATCCCTGGAGCCGACAGAGGTGCAAGGCAATGGCCCAGCTAAATATTTCAGGTTAAAAGGGGCTATGGGTACAGTAGGCCTTATAACTCCTATAACCAATAAATTCTGTTCCAGTTGTAATCGTTTAAGACTAACCTCTACCGGATTTCTAAAAAGCTGTCTATATTCTAATATAGGAGTGAATCTAAAAGGAGAAAAGGATCTGGTTCAACTTATTGAAAAGGCCATATCCCTAAAACCAAAGGAACATCATCTAGAGAGGGCGCCCATAGAATGTATGGAGACCTCTATGTGTCAGATCGGGGGATAGTATGCGAATGGCAGACACAACAGAAAAGCCGATTACTAAAAGGACAGCAGTAGCAATGGCCAGGGTCTATATGAAAAAAGAGACTATCCTGCAGATTAGGGATCTGCCGAAGGGCGATGCAATTAGCTGTGCAAAGATTGCAGGTATTATGGCCGCAAAAAAGGTGCCTTCCCTTATCCCAATGTGCCATCCCCTGGAGATTACAAGTGTAAGTGTGGATATAGAGTTGGGCGATGCTGTAAGTATAAAGAGTACCGTTTCCTGTATGGGCAGGACTGGTGTGGAGATGGAGGCACTGACTAGCGCCGCAGTTTCTGCACTTACAATCTATGATATGTGTAAGCCAATAGATAAGGAGATGGTGATTAGCGATATCAGGTTATTAGAGAAGACCGGGGGTAAGAGTGGAAATAAAAGCTATATCCATATCAAAAAAGAAAGGGACTAAGAAGGAGAATGTCCAAGAGGCAGTTCTAGTAGAGAATTTCGGCATTATAGGCGATGCCCATGCAGGTTCAGAACGTCAGGTAAGCCTATTGGCAGAGGAGTCTATAAATAAGATGAAGCTGGATGTTGGGCCGGGTGATTTTGCAGCAGATATTACAACAAGCGGAGTTGACCTTATGAGTTTGGACATTGGTGCCAGGTTAAAGACAGGAGATGTGCTTTTGGAGATAACCCAAAAGGGCAAGGTGTGTCATACAAAGTGCAATATATATTATCAGGCAGGGGATTGTGTTATGCCAAAAGAGGGTGTGTTTGCAAGGGTGATAAAAGGTGGAGGGATTAAGGTGGGGGAGGAGATATGTATAGTGTAGCAGTTTTAACCATAAGCGATAAGTGTTCAAAAGGCCAGCGTGAGGATAAGAGCGGGAAGATTGTGCAGGAACTTGCAGTAAAACTTCCTGCAGAGATAGTAAAATACGAGATAGTGCCGGATGAGCCGCCTATGATTAAGGAGAGATTAATAGAATATTCTGATAAACTGAAGGTGGATCTGGTTTTAACTACAGGCGGCACTGGTTTTACGCCAAGGGATTTTACACCTGAGGCAACGAGAGAGGTTATTGAAAGGGAGGTACAAGGTATCCCTGAGGCAATGCGGTATTTTGGTTTTCAATCCACTAAGAGGGCAATGC
>CAYZNX010000272.1:0-1590 GCA_964479825.1 uncultured Planctomycetia bacterium
CCCTGCCTCTGGCAGGAAAATCTGTGTAATCATATCATTGAAATTCCATACAATAAATTAAACAGAGGCTGGTCTCTCTCAAAATTCTCCGTCTCCCAAGATTTCATTATCTCTTTCTTAAAGTCCTTCCATAGGGCATAGAAATTCTCCCATCCGTAAATGGGGCCCTCACGGCTAACCCATCGTGGATTTAAAAGATATCTATAAAGGCCATCAGGATACACGCTGTTCGCTATAGTCTTATACGTCCAGTAAGTCCAGTGAAAATCAAATTTATTGAATATCTGCAATATATCCTTAACCCAGGCTATGCTACCTGTGCATTTCCCGCACCTAAAATTTATACCAAATTCACCAACAAATATAGGGACCCCCCAGTTTCTACCCAATCTATAATATCTCCTAAGGTCATCTTCTATTCTTTCTTTATTCCAATACTCGTTTTCGACCCAACCAGGATATCTGAGACCTCTGTGAAAATCAAATGTGAAATCTATGGGACAATAATAATGTATGCTGTATGAAAGATTATCTGCAAAGGGCTCTCCTATATCCTCCAGCACCTGCGCCCACAAATTCCCCTCAAGAAATATTATATGCCTCTTATCAATCTCCCTGATACGCCTTATTGTTTCCTTATAGAAATTTCGCAACGTCTTTTTGGCAGACTTTCTAATAACAGGTTCATTCAGAACATCATATCCTGCAATTATATCCCTATCTTTAAACCTGTCTGATAACATCTCCCACAGCCTGAAAAATCTCTTTTGATAAATATCATTGTCCCACAAATACGAATCTCCATTGCTGTCCGAATGCCAGTCTGGATTCTGGCAACCAGGAGCCGCATGCATATCCAATATGCAATAAATGTTATATTTCTCGCACCACCCGATAACCTTTTCCAAAATATCTCTGCCCTTCTTCTCCTCAAGCAATCTAAAGTTAAACGGAAGCCTGACGCAATTCATCCCAACATCTGATATTCTTTTGAAATCATCTTCCTTGACAAAAGAATTCCTAAAGGCAGTCAAAAAACTATCACCTGCTTTCCTGCCATACCTTTTTATCATCTCGTGCTTAAAAGATTGTTCACTAATATTCCGGCCGCAGAGAATATAACCCTCCATCATTAGCCAACCGCCAAGATTTATACCTCGAAGGAATATCTTTTTGCCGCTGGCATTGACAATATTACCATCCTTAATGGTTAACATAGATTTAAATGAGCAGTCGGGCAGTTTAACCTCGTGCCCAGGAGAAGCTACAGCAACCTTCTTTACAATGAGCTACTGGCCTCAGCATATACTTAATAGTGACTGTCATGATTATTCACCTCCCCTATTTAAATATCATTCCTGTTTCTTTGGACCAGAATAAAAGGTCTGCCTCCTCCATAGAGATATTAAGTTTTTTAAAAAACTGCCGCATCTTGTTCTCAATATTTATATAATTCTTTTTGGTTAAAGAAGATGGCATCCTCTTTAGAACACCATATCTCTTAAGGTTTCTTAAAATGTGCCTATCAAGTATTGCAATCTCTTTTCCGTATCCGATATTCCTTAAAAAATGACTTGCTTCTTTATAGCC
>CAYZNX010000273.1:0-1571 GCA_964479825.1 uncultured Planctomycetia bacterium
GTTGAAGTTTACCATCATCTGCAGGTGCTGTATATCACCCATATGGGTGATGTCTAAAATATTTTTTTAACTGGAGAGGATCCCCTTGGCCCTCACAAGATATCGGGGACTGAATACAGCATTACTTACTGGAGCGAGGGCGATAAGAGTGTAGACGATAATTTCGTGGCCATCTCTGTTTTCAGGTAATCATCTTGCTTGTTACGTTGCACCCGGATAGAATCTTGTTATGTCGGAATCAATTGCAAAGCCTGTAACTTTACCACCTGTTAGGTGGCTTAGCCCGGTTGAATGGTCAGCATTGGAGAAGTATTGCGAAAGGGCCCGCTCCCTTTACGGGGATCGTATACACAAGATGATCCTTTTTGGTTCCAGGGTAGGAGGTGAGGGATACGAGGAATCTGACCTGGATGTCGCTGTGATCATAACTACAGAAGATTCAAAACTAAGTCGTGAATTATACGACATCGCAACAGAGTTGTGGCTGGAGACGGAAATAAAGATCTCTCCGCTGGTGTTTTCGACAAAAGAATACAAACTACTCTTACAGATGAAAAAGGGGATTGCGGTGGCAATCCATACCGAGGGTGTGGCGTTATGACACCTTCATCAAGGTGTCACAGAACTTAGTTACCTCACTTGAAAAATTCCTGACAGTATCTTCAAATGAAGAAACAAGCTCTTCCAGCTTAGATTCGTCCAGTTGGAAGCCGTAAGCCTGTCTAACCACATGCCTAAAACCAAGAAATAATCTTAGGCTGTTGTAAAGACCAGGGGAAATCACAGGTGGCCTAACCCCTGCAATCTCTATCGTCATGTTTATCAATAGCCTCTTGTGCCATTCCTCTCCCTGTGGAATACCACCATCAATCTCGGTTGCTATTATCTGAAAAACTCTTTCAATACCCATATAGAAATCTGCTAAATAGGAGGCATTTACCCGCAACAGATACTTGTCTACGGTCTTATATTTATTAATGAACTCGTTGTATTCATCGCGTAATCTATGGATGTTGGATAGTTCTGCATTTATCTCAGAAACGATACGCCTGACTAATATTTCATCGCCGTTCATAAATGATCTTTCCTTTCATGTAATAGTTTCGCATCCTTTCTGTCGCGCCTTCCATCGGTATCAAATCCACACCAAATTCATCTGACTCTGCAATCAGATCTCCGAGGGCACGAAAATAGTCTGAATCAGCGAGACCTTCTACACACAGGTCTATGTCTGAATGAGAATGAAAATGCTTCTCGTCAAGGCACGGCCCTATAAGGACGATCTTCTTCACTCTATATTCCCCGGCAAGGATACTGGCAAGTTTATCTATGACAATCCGCGCCTTCTGAAACCTGTCTTTTTTTTGTCTCTCCCGAAGGATGATGAAGTTATATTGTGGCATAAGTTTGCTCAATATCCACCACTATAATTGAGGTATATTGTAGAGTCAAGGACAAGAAAAGAACATTGTAGTTAACAGGTGGCGCCTTAATTTTAATTCTTTTTCGCAGGAATAATACCCTTCTCCATTGCCTTGACTGCGGCCTGGGTACGGTTTTTGACCTGGAGT
>CAYZNX010000274.1:0-1557 GCA_964479825.1 uncultured Planctomycetia bacterium
GGCCTATCCATGCTATTGTACACAGGAGGAATTAGAGGAGCGCAGGCTTTTGGCTGGTAAAAAAGGTGAACCACCGCGTTATGACAATAGATGCAGAAATCTCACCAATCCACCTCAGGGTAGAGAACCAGTGTGGCGATTTAAGGTCCCAGAGAAGGCTGTCATAGTAAAAGATGTTGTCCGCGGGGATATATCATTTGATACAGCCCTTATGGGCGATTTTATTATAATGAAACAGGATGGCAATCCTACATTTAATTTTGCAGTCAGTGTGGATGATATAACTATGAAGATAACGCATATAATAAGGGGCGAGGACCATCTGTCCAATACGCCCAGGCATATACTGTTATGGGAGGCATTTGGTATAGAGCCGCCTGTAATAGCACATAATACACTTACCCTTGGTCCAGACGGTGAGCGCCTTAGCAAGCGCCATGGCGCTGTTTCGGTTAAGGAATATAGAAGGCTGGGATATCTGCCGGAGGGGTTATTGAATTATCTTGCACTTTTGGGTTGGTCTTCAGGAGATAAGAAGGAACTATTTACAATAAAGGAATTGATTGGGGCATTCTCACTAGATGGGCTTTCAAGCAGTCAGGCCCTGTTTAATAAGGAAAAACTGGATTGGGTAAATAGTTATCATATAAGAAATATGGATACTGGTAGATTGACCGACCTCTGTATACCTTATCTTAAGAAGGCAAAATTATTAAGGGGGCCTGTGTCTGAGGAGAGTTTTAGGGTATTAGCAAAAATGGTTTCTACAATTAAGGGCAATCTTGTTACAATCGCACAATGTGTAGATTATATGAGGATGTACCTGGGCGATGTGCCGCCGGTTACAAATAATCTATTTAAGATATTACACAATCTATTTTCAAAGGCAGGAGATTTAACCAAAGAGAACATAAAGGAGATATTTTCTAATGCACAAAAGGCCTCTGGGATTACAGGAAAGGAATTTTATACGCCGATACGCCTGGCACTTACAGGTATGAGCGAGGGCCCAGAATTGTTGGATGTGATTTCGCTTTTAGGTAAAGAAAAGATACTCGAGCGGCTATGCCATTACTAATCTATAACACATTAACTGGAATAAAACAGGAATTCATACCAATTGCCCCGGGCAAGGTGAAGATGTATGTATGCGGTGTGACTGTATATGATTATTGCCACCTTGGCCACGGCCGCGCATATGTTGCCTTTGATACTATATATAGGTATCTTAGATATATGGGTAATGATGTTACCTATGTCAGGAATGTAACCGATATAGATGATAAGATTATAAATAGGGCGAGAGAGATGAATATAGAGCCAAAGGTTCTTGCGGAGAAATTTCTAGAAGAGTTCCATAAGGATGCCAGCAGTCTAAACCTACTTTCCCCAACGCATGAGCCAAGGGCAACTGAATATATCCCCCAGATGATTAAGATAATAGAAAAATTGATTAGGGATGGTATTGCATATACAATCGGCGGCAGTGTCTATTTTGAGGTGGCAAGGTTTAAGGAGTATGGAAGGCTTTCCTGCAGGAATCTGGATGAACTATTA
>CAYZNX010000275.1:0-1521 GCA_964479825.1 uncultured Planctomycetia bacterium
TACAATAACCTCATCGCCTTTCTTGGCATAATACTCAGCTACATGCGAACCAACCAAGCCGGCCCCACCTGTCACTAATACCTTCATCTTGTCTCCTTCTTAAGCATCTCCCAATATTTTGCATAACTAAACACCTGGTACAAAGCACTGTGCATAGCAATCACAAAACCCATAAGTCCGTCTTTATAGCCCTTCTTTCTGACATAAGACCTGAAGAACCTGTCGCAGGCCTTCCAGAGCATCCTTACTACACCTATCTTTCTTTTCTCATTAAACCATTTCTCTGCCTCAAGCGTTGTCTGTCTGTCCAGACCATAAAAGAGGTCCGAAAAATCAGAATAACCTCTGTGTATAATATCCTTTGTCAGGTGACCGCATCTGCCGTCAAGTATTATTCTTGGATGAACACCCGCCTCTTCATACTTAAACTTTGACTTTTTAAAGAGCCTGAGTTTTCCTGCCGGATACCAGCCGCCATACCTGACCCAATAATCCCCAATATAAGTTTTAAGCGGTATGCTGTAAGCGCTAAATTCGTTATTCTGCGTTATGGCATTTTTTATCTCTTCTCTTAATTCCTCTGTAACAGTCTCATCCGCATCAAGGCTCAGGACCCATTCATTCTTTGCCTTTTGATAGGCCCAGTTGCGGTGCACGCCCTCCACGTCCATCTTTCTCTGAAAAACAGTCGCGCCATTCGAACGTGCTATCTCAGCAGTCCTGTCACTGCTAAAATCGTCCACTACTATATGCTCATCCGCCCAGCCCGTAGTGCTTTTCAGGCAGCTAAGGATATTCTTCTCTTCATTATGCGCTATAGTGACTATTGATAAAGGTCTTCTTCCTAAAACCATATCGCCGCCTTTGATCTTAAACATGAGAATAAATTTTCATCAGATTTAATCTTTCAATGCCTATTATATATTTTGAACTCTTTGTCATGCGAAAAGGAAAATAATTCGTAATCCTATCTACACCTTCGTTATATTCCTTCCCGTATTTTAATTCAACGATGCTGCTTATGTGGTCAACCAATCTATTAAAAAAGTTATTCTTGAAAGGGGATAATTCTAAAAACTCCAGATTAGAATCAAGCGTGAGCCTGTATCTATGGTCTCTGGAAAGATAATATCTTCTTCTATAAGTATTAAACAGCGTTGGCTCAATACACTTAAGATGGAATTTAAGCATCTCTGGAATATCGAATGAATCAAAAACATCCCTTAGCATCTGTATGGAAAAATCAGTATCTATGCTGAACTCATTTAAAGGAAAAGAAAGTTTATTGCACAAAAGCCCTTCTTTTATCTTAAATTCCAATGCTGGCTTGGCAATCTTCCCGAACAAATCGCCATACCAGCGTATCCGGACCTTTACCCTTTTTTCAGCCCCAAACACATTGTCAAAATAACTTTTCATATTGAACGAGTCAAAATAGATATTATTAACGGAACGCTCCCAGTATGTCTCGGAAAAGGCTGCTGGATGAAGCCTTATCAAAGACTCAATCTCGTATCTATC
>CAYZNX010000276.1:0-1504 GCA_964479825.1 uncultured Planctomycetia bacterium
AGCAACCCAAGTAACTCTAGCAACCCAAGTAACTCTAGTAACTCCAGGGCTCATTTGATGAAAATAGGTTTATTGGGTAAAAAATTAGGCATGACACATATTTTTACAGAAGACGGAGATTTTATACCTGTGACAGTAATCCATGCAGGCCCATGCATTGTCCTTAAGGTCATGGAAGGTAAACTCATGCTTGGATATGGCGAGAAAAAGGATAAGAATACACCAGTGCCTGAACTGGGGTTTTTCAAAAGCATAAATGTAAGTCCAAAGGCCTTTGTCAGGGAGGTCGCATTTGATACTAACGCTAAGATCTCTGTAGGTCAGGAAATAACAGCGGATATTTTTAAGGAAAAGGATTTTGTAGATATAGCAGGCATCTCTAAAGGCAAGGGCTTTCAGGGAGGCGTAAAAAGGTGGCATTGGGCCGGCGGGCCAGGCGGCCATGGTTCAATGCATCATCGCAGGGTTGGTTCTATAGGTGCGAGCAGTTTTCCTTCGAGGGTTTTAAAAGGCCAGCATTTTGCAGGCAGGATGGGAAACGAGAGAAAGACAGTTCAGAATTTGAAGGTAGTAAAAATATATAAGGATAAGAATCTGTTGCTTGTAAGCGGCCCTGTCCCAGGAGCTAACAATGGATACCTTGAGATACTGGCCGCAAAGAAAAAACCAATCTCGTAATAACTTCACACTTTGTGCATTGCTTAAAATGTGAAGTTATTTTGAGATAATTTATTATGAAGACAAAAGGAGAAAAAAGACCAGGCAAGACAAGTCAGGGGATAGAGGTTCCAGTAGCAGACGTATATAGCCTTTCTGGTAAAAAGGTTGATAAATTTAAATTAAATCCTGAAATCTTTAATGCCAGGATTAATAGGCCCCTTTTGCATCAGGTTGTTGTTGCATATAACGCTAACCTTAGGCAAGGTACGGCTTCTACAAGGACGCGAGGCCAGGTTAGAGGAGGAGGCAGGAAACCTTGGAGACAAAAAGGGACAGGCAGGGCCAGGGCAGGGTCAATCAGATCTCCTCTTTGGAGGGGCGGCGGAGTTGTCTTTGGGCCACGGCCAAGAGACTTTAACCAGGCCCTGCCCAAAAAAATGAAACGCCTGGCTATATTATCAAGCCTTAGCGCAAAGGCAAAGGATGGAGAGCTATTAGTAATAGAAAAAGATATAGAGTTATCTCAGCCCAAGACAAAGGAAATAGCAAGGTTATTGGCCGGCCTTAAGATTTACAAGAGGAGGGTGTTGTATCTATATTCTAAAAGGGACGAGAATCTGCTTCGTTCGTGCGGCAATATTAAAGACCTGACAATTAAGATGAGCGGCGATTTTAATGCATTAGATGTGCTTTTAAATTCAAGGGTTATTTTTTCCAGGGATACACATGAAGCTATTGTTAAAAGATTAGCTGATAAAGAATAGTTCGGTTAACTTGTTATATGGAATTTCAATTAGCCGA
Source organism: uncultured Planctomycetia bacterium (assembly GCA_964479825.1). GTDB lineage: Bacteria > Omnitrophota > Gorgyraeia > Gorgyraeales > Gorgyraeaceae > CAYZNX01. Next base: position 1,462 of record CAYZNX010000276.1, read on the forward strand.
ACGCAGTGAGGCTAATTTATGAAAACGCCATACGATACACTGA
>CAYZNX010000277.1:0-1504 GCA_964479825.1 uncultured Planctomycetia bacterium
GAAGCACACGTCTATCTATACCTATACAACCTATATCATGCATAAGTCCTGCCATCTTTATACGTTTTATCTCAGCGCTATTCATACCCATGGCCATTGCAATCTCAATTGACAATCTTGATACCTCTTTTGCGTGAAGAGTCAATGATTCTCCTTTAGGACCGAGTGGACTAAATACACTCAGCATGCTAGTGCATAAACCCTCTGCAAAAGAAATATTAGAAACGCCTTCCCTGCTAACCAGAGGAAAATCACCCAATGTAGCTAAAACCTCGCTCTTACGAATCCTATGGTGTCCGCCGGGCGTCTTAAGCGTTATTAATTTACCTGCATAAATATAATTCTTTATTGTTGAGAGGCTTAGATTAAAATAGTCTGCTGCCTGCTTTGGCGTAAAATAAATCTCTTCGTCAAACTTCTTTTTCATAATGCCTTCCTTTGATATTGGTTAATTTTACATTTATTTAACCGGGTTACGTTAAAGAACTACGCCTGTAATTTTATTGATAAACTACTTATGCCTTTGAACCTATGTTGTAATATTTGCCGTAATAATATTGAGGGTAGGAAGAGATATCCCTGGTAAGGGAAATATTATTTACTATAATTCCGATTATCTTCGCATCTACTTTCTGCAATAATTCCTTTGTATTGTTTAAAAGTCTCTCTGTTGCCTTTCCTCCTTCTGTTACGAGAACAACACCGGTGCAGATGCTGGATAACACCTGGGCATCTGTAACAAGGGCAACAGGCGGGGTATCAAATATTATCTTTGAAAACTGGGATGAGGCTATCTTTAAGAAAAGCTTCATGTTCTCTGAAGAAATTAATTCCGCAGGTCTATTTGTAACCTTTCCAGATGTTACAAAATGAAGATTATGTATGCCGAGATTTTTGCAAATACCCTCAAAGCTATCCTTGCCCATTAGATACTGGGAGAGGCCTGTTTCATTGTTATCATTAAATATAGTATGTATCCTAGGCCTTCTCATATCGGCGTCAACAAGAAGAACCTTTTCTCCGCTATTTGCTATTGTTACTGATAGGTTTACAGCAGTTAGTGTCTTGCCCTCTTTAGGAAGAGAACTTGTTATAACTATACTCTTTGACGAACTGGAATGATTTATGGAAAATAGTAGGTTTGTCCTTATGGTTCTATACGCCTCAGAAGCCATTGATGAGGAATCTTTCTCAACAAGGTGATCTATGTCTTCTTTCTTCTTTATACCCTTCCCATCGCATCTAACCCTGGGCACAGAGCCCAAAACAGGCAATTGAAGCAATGCCGCTATCTCTCCCGCATCTTTAATAGTAGCATCCATATAGTCCCTGAAAAATGACAATGTAACACCCCCTACCACACCTAATATTATTGCCAGGCTTATGTTGAGGAGCTTTCTAGGCCTAACAGGTTTCTTTGGTATCTCTGCTATATCCTGAACTCGGACGTTATTTGTCTGTATCTGGCTGGCTATGGATGTCTCTTTCAACCTATTTAAAACAA